>DAOTWK010000373.1:0-7547 GCA_034435815.1 Anaerolineae bacterium
GCCTGCAGGCCCGCTCCCAAAGCCCTCAAAGTCGCCATCCTGGCCCCTCTGAGCGGTGACGTCGCCACCTTTGGTGTCTCCACCCGCGATGGCGCCCTGCTGGCAATTGAGGAGTGGAACGCCAAGGGCGGCCTCCTGGGGCGGCAGATTGAGGCTGTGGTGGAGGATAGTCAGTGCGAGGCAGAGCCCGCAGCCAGCGCGGCCAAAAAGGTCATCAGCCAGGACCAGGTGAAATTCATCATCGGTGAGGTCTGCTCCAAGGCCTCCATCCCCGTCTCCGAAATCGCCACGGCCAACAAAGTCGTCCAAATCAGCCCCACCTCCACCAACCCCAAGGTAACGATTGACGAGGCGGGCAATGCCAAGCCAACGGTCTTCCGCGCCTGCTTCATTGACCCCTTCCAGGGTACCGTGGGGGCCAAGTTCGCTCTGGAGGAACTGGGGGCCAAGACGGCAGCCGTCCTCCTGGACCAGGGCAACGACTACGTGCGCGGCCTGGCCGAGTTCTTCCGGGATGCCTTTGAGGCCGGTGGCGGGAAAGTGGTGGTCTGGGAGACCTACACTGCAGGCGACACGGACTTCACCGCCATCCTGACCAAAGTCAAGGACGCCAATCCGGATATCCTCTACCTGCCGGACTACTACTCCACGGTCAACGTCATTGCGGCGCAGGCAAACCAGATGGGCATCAAGGCAGTCAAACTGGGCGGCGATGGCTGGGACTCCCCGGACTTGGACCAGGTAGCAACTGCAGGTGGCTTCTTCACCAACCACTACTCTTCTGAGGACACCCGGCTGGTGGTCCAGGAATTCGTGAAGAAATATCAGGCCAAGTACGGCTCGGTGCCGGACGCGCTGGCGGCCCTGGCCTACGACGCGGCCAACATCCTCTTTTTGGCGATCCAGCAGGCCGGTACGGACGACCCGGTGAAGGTCGCCCAGGCAATGGAGAAGGGCAAATTCTCGGTGGTCTCCGGGGACATCGTCTTTGACGCGCAGCACAACCCCAAGAAGTGCGCCGTCATTCTGGAAGTCAGTCCGGAAAAGGTCTCCTACCGAGACACGGTCTGTCCGTAATGCCCGTATACGGCAGTTTGCTGGCCGGGGAGCCCTCGCGGCTCCCCGGCCAATCTGTAAAAGGGAAGGGATTTTCGTTTTACGGCAGCGGCTTTTGCCGCTGCCGTAAAATAAAAATTTATCGCCTTTCTAACAGGGGGTGCAATGAGTATTGCTATAGAAGCCCGGCGGATGGAACAGCAGATGATCCGGCGGCGAAATGGGATGGTCCTGAACCGGATCAGCCAGGTCGTGTTCGCGCTGGCAGGGGTTCTGGTGCTCTACGTTGTAGGCCGCGCGGCCGCAGCGAACCTCGGCGTCTTCTTCCAGCAGGTCCTGAACGGCCTTCAGTTGGGCTTCATCTACGCCCTCGTCGCCCTGGGCTATACAATGGTTTACGGCATTGTGAGACTCATCAACTTCGCCCACGGTGACGTCTTTATGGTGGGTGCCTTCGTCAGTTTCTTCACGATTTCCCTCCTGAACCTGCACCAGTGGCCCCTGATGGTCTGGCCCGGGATGAACCCAACGGCGGCGATGGTGATAGGGACCGTCACCGTGATCTTGGGTTCTATGCTGACATGTGCCCTGCTGGCAGTCACCGTAGAGCGATTTGCCTACCGTCCCCTGCGGGCTATGCCCCGGATCGCCGCGCTCATCACAGCCATTGGCGTTTCCTTCTTCCTGGAATATTTTGGGGGACTGCCTTTCGTCTTCACTAACAACTACATTACCTACCCTCGTCCCTTTGAGGTATTCGTTCTGAACGCCGATATGGTTCCCCCCGTCTGGCTGGGTATCCTGTGGGGAATATGTGCCATTGCGGCAATCGCGTATGGGATTCTGAAGATACTGGGACGTCGGGGGAATCCCCGGGCCCAGGCCTGGCAGCGCAACCCGCTACTGCAGTTCGGTATGCTCTTCGGCGGGTTTCTCGGAGTAGCACTCACCATCATCTGGCTGACGCCTCAGTTGGCCCGCACTCAGTTTGACCTGACTGCCTCTAATGCAATGCTCATTATCATGGGCATCTCGGTCACCCTGCTGGTGATTCTCCAGTACATCGTCCGGTACACCCGTATCGGTAAGGCAATGCGGGCCTCTGCCTATGATAAGCCGACCTCTCGGCTGATGGGGATCAACGTAGACCTGGTCATCGCGGCTACCTTTGCGCTGGCTGGCAGTCTGGCGGGGGCAGGCGGTGTCCTCTATGCCACAGCCTACAATCGGATTCACCACCTGATGGGGATCATTCCCGGCCTGAAGTCCTTCGTCGCCGCTGTCATCGGCGGGATCGGCAGTATCCCCGGTGCCTTTGTCGGTGCTCTGACCATCGGGTTGGTAGAAGTCCTCAGCGCCGGATTCATCTCTTCACCGATGCGGGATGCCGTCGCCTTCTCGCTGCTCATCATCGTCCTGCTGATTCGGCCGCAGGGCATCTTCGGCGAAGCGCCCGGCGAGAAGGTGTAGCAAAAGTTGTCACCCTGAGGAGGCAAGATGCGGCAACTCTTGCGGAATACAAACCTTACTTTTATCCTCGGAGCCGTCTTGGTCTTTATCGTGGTCCAGGCCTTGATCAGTATAGGCATTCTGAATGCCTACTGGCAAGGCATCATCTTCTGGGGCGCGGCTATCACGATGGTCAGCCTGGGGCTCAATCTCATCTACGGCTTCAACGGGCAGTTCTCCCTGGGACAATTCGGCTTCTACGCCATCGGGGCCTATGCCTCCGCCGACATCACCTATCGCTGGGTACGAAATGATCCCTCGGCACTGGTTGTCGTCATTTTCGGCTCTATTCTGGCGCTGGCCTTTATGTTCGGGGTCAGCCTGCTTCTCCGTCGGTTCTATGGCGTCGCCACGCTGACTAAATTTCTCTTCAACTTCCTGGCCGCCGTTCTGGGCTTTTTCCTGGCCGTGCGGTTCGTGAACCCGGCTATCGGTCAGCCAATCTACCAGGCCCTGAACGGGCTTCCCTCCGAAGTCAGCCAGCAGATCGTCTTCTTCCTGGCCCTGGTAGGAGGGGCTACGCTGGCCGGGATCGTCAGTTACCTTTTTGGCATCCCGGTCCTGGAACTGGGCTCGGACTACTTCGGGATCGCTACCCTGGGTTTTACCATCATCGTCAAGGTCCTCCTGGATAACACCGACACCATTCTCCCCTTCCCGGAGATGAAAGGGGCGCGCGGGATGGTCGGGATCCCCAAATGGACGACCTGGCCATGGGTGTTCATTACCTTTATGGCTGTGGTGCTGGTAATGCGGAATCTGCTCCACTCCTCCACCGGTCGGGCCATCCTCTCCGTGCGGGAGGATGAGCGGGCGGCCGAACTGATGGGCATAGACACGGCTTCCCAGAAAATCCTGGCCTTCGTCATCGGCAGTGTCTTCGCCGGTCTGGCTGGGGGCATTCGTGCCCATGATATGGCTTTCCTTCACCCCACGATGTTTGGTTTCCTCCCCTCCTTTAACCCGCTCATTATCATTGTCTTCGGCGGACTGGGTAGCATGACCGGCACCATCATCACCGGCTTTTTCTGGATTTTCCTCCTGGAGGGCCTGCTGCGGCTCTACCTGCCAGAAGGCTTTGAGACCTGGCGATTCGTTGTCTATCCGCTGGTTCTGCTCCTGATGATGCTCCTGCGCCCTCAGGGGCTGATGGGGCGATACGAGATTTCATTTCTGCGCCGCCCCCTGCCCTTGCTGCGAGTGAAGGAGGCTCCACCGGTCCGGGAACTCACCCCCAAGGCTGAGGAGGTAACAGCATGAAGGGGCGGCCCGAGAATCTGAGTCCGGAAGTAGAAGCCCGGCCCGTCATCCTGGAGATTGAGGGGCTGACGCACTACTTTGACAGCCTGCGGGCGGTCAGCGATTTCTCGGTCACTATCAAGGAAGGGGAACTGGTGGGGCTGATCGGCCCCAACGGCGCCGGGAAGACCACTGTCTTCAACCTGATTACCGGCGTCTATCGGCCGACGGCGGGGAGTATTCGCTACGAGGGCGCCCAACTGATCGGCCTCCCCTCCCACGAGATTATCCAGATGGGCATCGCCCGCACGTTCCAGAACATCCGCCTCTTCGCCAACCTGACCGTTCTGGATAACGTGCTCATCGCCTACCATCCCCACTCCGGCTACGGGCTGATGGACTCCATCTTCCGTTCTCGCCGATACCGGGAGCGGGAAAAGGCAATGATTGAACGGAGCCAGGAATTCCTGGAGATTTTCGGGCTGGCGGACCGCCAGAACGACATTGCCGGAAGTCTCCCCTACGGCCTTCAGCGACGTCTGGAGATTGCCCGCGCGCTGGCGACTCAGCCCCGACTCCTGCTCCTGGACGAACCGGCAGCGGGGATGAACCCACAGGAGATTGACCAGTTGATGGAACTGATCCACTTCATCCGGGACCACTTCCAGTTGACTATTTTCCTGGTGGAGCACCGGATGCGGTTGGTGATGAACATCTGCGAGTGGATCACGGTGATGGACTTCGGCGAGATTATCGCCCGGGGGAAGCCGGAGGAAGTGCGGGGCGACCCGAAGGTGATTGAGGCGTATCTGGGCCGCCAGGCAATTCGTTGAGGAGGACACGATGGCGCTTTTGAGCGTGGAAAACTTGCACGTCTCATACGGAGCGATTCGGGCCCTGCATGGCATCTCGTTCCATGTGGAGAAAGGGGAAATCGTCACTCTGATCGGCGCCAACGGGGCTGGGAAGTCCACCACCCTGCGCACCATCTCCGGCCTCCTCCTGGCGGATCGGGGGAAAATCATCTACGACGGGACGGACATCACCAACGTGAGCGCCGATCAGATTGTCCGGATGGGTATCGTCCAGGTGCCAGAAGGGCGTAAGATTTTCGCCCCCCTGACGGTGCGGGAAAATCTGGAAATGGGTGCCTTCACCCGGCAGGACAAGCGGGAGATTGAGGAAAGTATGGAGTTCGTCTTCAGCATTTTCCCCCGCCTGCGGGAACGAGCGGAGCAGATGGGCGGCACCCTCTCTGGCGGGGAGCAACAGATGCTGGCGGTCGGCCGCGCGCTGATGGCAAAGCCCCGCCTGTTGCTGATGGATGAGCCCTCCATGGGACTGGCCCCCATTCTGGTAGAGGAGATTTTCAATGTCATCCAGCGGATCAACCAAGAGGGGGTGACTATCCTGCTGGTGGAGCAAAACGCCCATATGGCCCTCTCGGTGGCCCATCGGGGCTACGTGCTGGAGACGGGAACCATCCAGTTGGAGGGATCGGCAGAGGAGTTACGGGCCAACCCGCGCGTTCGGGAGGCCTACCTGGGCGGCGATTAGAATTTGACAATCTCCCCCAAACCGGATATAATACCAATAACAACCTGACATCCGAACGCGTGGACCGGGACGAGTACCGGCCTGGGAAGGCTTCAGAGAGGGAGGGTCGGAGGCTGAGAGCCCTCCCGCCGGACGGTCGGGAAAACCCCCCGGGAGCGGGCCCCGGAAAAGGCGAAATCTCCGATTCTCCCTGAGTATGGGGCTCCGGGCCAGGCCCGTTACAGCCTCAGAGGGCGGTCGGTGAGCATCTGCGCGCCGACCGAACCTGGGTGGAACCACGTGGGAACAAACCCCCGCGCCCCAGGGCGTGGGGGTTTTCGTTTATATACTCTTGTATCCTTTGCATATGGAGGGAAAAATGTCCGAACACGCCCAAAACGACCGCCTGCTGCGCATCCGCCACTCGGCGTCGCACGTGATGGCCCAGGCTGTCCTGGAGAAGTTTCCGGAGGCCAAACTGGCCATTGGCCCGGCGATTGAGACCGGTTTCTACTACGACTTTGACCTCCCCCGTCCGCTCACCCCGGAGGACCTGGCGGAGATTGAGGCCCGTATGCGGGAAATCATCGCCGAAGGGTACGACTTCGCCTACCAGGAGATAGACGAGGCTGAGGCCCGCCGCCTCTTCGCCGACCAGCCCTACAAAATGGAACTGATAGAGGGCATTCTGGCCGGCGGCGTGGATGAGGATGGCAACCCCACCGAGGAGCGGCCCGTCCTCTCTATCTACCGGCATGGCCCTTTCGTGGACCTCTGCCGGGGGCCGCACGTTGCCAATACCCGTGAGATTAACCCGGACGCGGTCAAACTACTCAACGTCGCCGGGGCGTACTGGCGGGGGGACGAGCGGCGGCCCATGCTCCAGCGCATCTACGGCACTGCCTGGGAGACGCCGGAAGACCTACAGGCCTACCTGGCCTGGCGGGAGGAGGTGGAGCGGCGGGACCACCGGCGGCTTATCAAAGAACTGGACCTCATCAGTTTCCACGAAGAGGGAGGCGCGGGTCTGGCCTACTGGCACCCCAAGGGAGGCCGCATCCGCCAGATTATAGAGGACCACTGGCGCGCCCGGCACCGGGAGGGCGGCTACGAAATTGTCTACACCCCCCACATCGGGCGAGCCGAACTTTGGGAACGCTCTGGGCACCTGAACTTCTACAAAGAAAATATGTACGCGCCTATAGATATTGAGGGGGTCCAATACTATCTGAAGCCGATGAACTGCCCCTTCCACATCCTCATCTACAAAAGCCGGCTCCGCTCCTACCGCGACCTGCCGCTGCGCTGGGCGGAACTGGGAACAGTCTACCGCTTTGAGCGAAGCGGCGTCCTTCACGGCCTTCTGCGGGTGCGCGGCTTCACCCAGGACGACGCCCACATCTTCTGCACGCCGGAGCAGATAGAGGACGAAATTCTGGGCGTGCTGGACTTCAGCCTGAGCCTGCTGCGGGATTTCGGCTTTGAGGACTACCAGATTGAACTGAGCGTGCGCGACCCCCGGACGCCAGAGAAGTACGCCGGCCGCGACGAGATGTGGGAGCAGGCGGAGCGGTCTCTGATCAAGGCGCTGGAGGCCCGCAACCTCCCCTACAAGCGTATGGAGGGCGAGGCCGTCTTCTACGGGCCCAAGATTGACATCAAAATCAAGGACGCGCTGGGCCGGGCCTGGCAGTGCACGACCATCCAATTTGACTTCAACGTGCCGGAGCGGTTTGACCTGACCTTCCGGGACCGGGACGGGCAGGAGCGGCGGCCCTACCTGGTCCACCGGGCGCTGCTGGGGAGTATGGAGCGGTTCTTTGGCGTACTGGTGGAGCACTACGGCGGCGCGTTCCCGGTCTGGCTGGCGCCAGTGCAGGCGGTGGTGATTCCCATCGCCGACCGGCATGTGGACTACGCCTGGGAGGTGGCGCGGCGGCTGAAAGCCGCCGGCCTACGGGTTGAAGTCAACGACTCCGCCGAGCGTATGCAGGCCAAAATCCGCGACGCTCAGATGGAGAAAATCCCCTATATGCTGGTCGTGGGCGATCGGGAGATGCAGAACGAAGAGATCAACCTGCGCCGCCGGGACGGGGAAGTACCCGGCGCGATGTCGGTGGACGCGTTCATCACAATGGCCCTGGAGGCGGTCCGGGAGCGGCGGCTGCTATGAAAGAAGCTGCGGCGGCGGCCTTCGGCCGCCGCCG
>DAOTWK010000374.1:0-1985 GCA_034435815.1 Anaerolineae bacterium
GAAGGCCGCCGCCACAAAACCGCGCCAATTTCTCACCCGCTGAGGAGGGCGCGCAACCGCTCCGGGTCGGTGACGGGCTCCCGGCAGACGCCACCCTGGCAGAGGTAGGCAGTGGCCCGACCCCCCAGCATAGGCCGGTCCGCCAGCAGGGGGACCGGCGCGCCCGGCGGCCCCACTGCCACTACCTGATGAGGCCGGTAGCCGGAGAGGACCGCCAGCAAGGCCCGCGTGTCCTCGGCCCCCGGGTCTCCCACCACCGCAATCTCCCAGGGGTCGGCCAGGGCAAAGTCCAGCGCGAGCAGCCACTGCCCAAAGGCCAGGGGGTAGCGGGCCAGCATAGGCTGGACCTCTCCCAGACTCGCCCGCGCCGGGTCCGCCAGTTCGGGCCGGACGGAGAGGGCCGCCAGATGCAGGAGGACGTAAGCGGTCATTCCGTTCCCGGAAGGGACGGCGTTATCCTGCAGGTTGCGGGGCCGGACCACGAGGGTCTCGTGGTCATCGGCGGTATCGTAGAAGCCCACGGGCGCCGCGAAGTGGGCCCGGATCGCCTCCGCCAGGTCCGCCGCCGCCTCGTACCACCGGGGGTCAAAAGTGGCCTCGTAGAGGGCCAGCAGCCCCTCCGTCAGGTGGGCGTAGTCGTCCAGAAAGCCCTCTATGCGGGCCTGCCCCTGCGTCCAGACGTGCCAGAGGCGGCCGTCGGGGCGGCGGAGGTGCTCCAGCAGGAAGCGGGCGTTGCGCACCGCCGCCGCCCGATACTCCTCCCGCCCCAGAATCCGGGCCCCGTCGGCAAAGGCCGCCAGCATCAGGCCGTTCCAGGCCACAATCACTTTTTCATCCCGTGCGGGGCGAACCCGCCGCTCCCGGACCTCCCACAACCGTCGCCGGAGATCGGCGGTGGCCTCCCGGTCCTCCCACGTCCCCCGGAACGTCAGGATGTTCTTGCCTTCAAAGTTCCCTTCCGGGGTGACACCGTAGAGGGCGATGAACCGGTCGGCCTCCGACCCCAGCGCGGCCCGAATTTCCTCCACCGTCCACAGGTAGAACTTCCCCTCCTCCCCCTCGCTGTCGGCGTCCAGGGTGGCGGTGAAGCCCCCGGCGGGGTCCGTCATCTCCCGCAGGACGAAGTCCAGCGTCTCTTCGGCAACCACGCGGAAGAAGGGCTCGCCCGTCACCGCAAAAGCGTGGAGGTAGACGCGGGCCAGTTGGGCGTTGTCGTAGAGCATCTTCTCAAAGTGGGGGACCAGCCAGCGGTTGTCCACAGAATAGCGGTGAAAGCCGCCGCCCAACTGGTCGTAGAGGCCGCCGCGGGCCATAGCCTCCAGGGTGTGGGTAACCATAGGGAGGGTCCGGCGGTCGCCGTCGGCGTGGCGGCGGAGGAGGAACTCCAGGGCCATGGGCTGGGGGAAGCGGGGCGCGCCGCCCCAGCCACCGTGGACGGGGTCAAATTCGGCCTGGAGGCGGCGGACGGCCTCCTCCAGCGTCGCCGGAGTCAGTTCCCCCCGGGCCGGGTACGCGGCCATTTGCCGACTGAGGGCCCCGGCGACCTGCGCGCTTCCCTCCAGAATCTCCGCCCGGCGGTCCCGCCAGGCTTCGGCGACGGCCCGCAGGACGTCCCGGAAGGCGGGCATGCCGTAGCGGGGGACGGGCGGGAAGTAGGTGCCGCCGAAGAAGGGGCGCCCGTCCGGGGTCAGAAAGACGGAAAGGGGCCACCCGGCGCTGCCCGTCAACATCTGGACGGCCTGGATGTAGATGGCGTCCAGGTCGGGGCGCTCCTCCCGGTCCACCTTGACGGGGACAAAGTGGGCGTTGAGGATTGCGGCGGTCTCCGGGTCCTCAAAGGACTCGTGGGCCATAACGTGGCACCAATGGCAGGCGGCGTAGCCGATGCTGAGGAAGATGGGCTTATCCTCCCGCCGGGCCTTCTCCAGCGCCTCCTCCCCCCAGGGGTACCAATCCACGGGGTTGTCGGCATGCTGGCGCAGATA
>DAOTWK010000375.1:0-5571 GCA_034435815.1 Anaerolineae bacterium
GACGGCGCCTGCCGCCAGCACCGCCCCGGCGCCGCCCAGTGCTTCCAGCGCGCCGATGCTCACCAGACAGCCCAGGGAAGCGCCGGTCAGGTCCGCCCAGTAGAGCCGGCCCGCCTGCTCCGACCAGGCCGAGAGAGCCAGCGAGATGACGGCACCGGAGAGGAAGAAGGGCACCGTCAGGTCCAGGTACACCAGCGCCAGCCAGAGAACCTGCTGCCAGGGCAACTCTGTCCGGTTCAGGTCGGGCTGGAAGGGGATTTGCAGATAGAGGATAAAGGTGACCGGGACGGAGAGGGCCAGAGCCAGCGCGCCGATGCCCAGAACGCGGTCGGCCTGGCGGGCCAGTTGAGGGAAGAAGTAGAGCACCACTCCGGCCACCGCGCTCCCCATCAGCGCCATAGAGATCGCCAGAAAGGCGAAGTGGTACCACATGGTGACGGAGAAGACCCGGGTGAGGGTCACCTCCAGGACCAGAGTGCTCATGCTGGTGAGAAAGATGCCGAGAAGGTGTCGTCGGTGCATGGGCATACGTGAAACGGGAAAAGTGAAACGTGAAGAGTGAAACGGGACGAGTGAAACGTGACGAGTGAAACGGGACGAGTGAAACGTGAAGAGTGAAACGGGACGAGTGAAACGGGAGCGGTTAGCCTGCAACCGGCAGGCTGGCGACCTGGGCGGCATGCAGCCGCTCCCGGAACCGCTCCGCCGCCCCCGGGCGCCACCGTAGCGCAAGATTCATCTTGCACTACGGCGCGCCAGAGCGCCCCCTGGCCCATGCCAGAACGTCCTTCACGCTCCGGGTATTGAGGATGTGGGCCGGGGTTGCCCAGCCCCGGCGGGCCATAGCGACGCCGAAGTGCAGAAGGCCGAAGTCCTCCGGGTCGTGGGCGTCCGAACTGATGGCCAGCAGGACGCCCAACTCTATCGCCCGCCGAATTCCCAGGTCGTTCAGGTCCAGCCGCCAGGGGTGGGCGTTGACCTCCACCGCCTTGCCGGTCTCGGCGGCGGCCCGCAGGACGGCCTCCAGGTCTATGTCCGCGCCCTCCCGCTGGCCCAGGAGCCGGCCGCTGGGATGGGCCAGGATGTCCACGTGGGGGTGGCGGAGCGCGGCAATGGCCCGCGCGGTGAACTGTTCCCGGGGCTGGCGCAGGCCGCTATGGAGGGCCGCCACCACCAGGTCCAACTCCGCCAGCACCTCGTCGGGCAAGTCCAGGGAGCCGTCGGCGCGGACCTCTACCTCCACGCCTGCCAGGACGCGGAACTCGCCGCCCATGCGCCGGTTGACCTCTTCTATCTCTGCGCGCTGACGGCGTAGTTCCTCCGGCCCGGCCCCGTGGGCCACGCCCAGGCCCCGGGAGTGGTCGGAGACCAGGGCGTATTTCAGCCCTGCTGCGCGCGCCGCCTGGGCCATATCCCAGAGAGACGCCCGTCCGTCGGAAAGGGTGGTGTGGAACTGGAAATCCCCCTGCAGGTCCGAAAGTTCCAGCAGGTCGGGGAGGCGGCCCGCCAGCGCCGCCTCTATCTCCCCCCGGTCCTCCCGCAACTCCGGCGGGATGAAGGGGAGGCCCAGGGCCGCGTATACCTCCTCCTCGGCCGCGCAGAGGATTTCTGTACCGTCTTCCCGCTTGATGGCGTACTCGCTGAGGGAGAGGCCCCGGTCTTGGGCCAGGCCCCGCAGGCGGATGTTGTGGGCCTGGCTGCCGGTGAAGTACTGCAGGGCTGTCCCCCAACGGGCCGGGGAGAGCACCCGCAGGTCGGCCTGATAGCCGTCGCGGGTGCGGATAGAGGTCTTGGTGGGGCCGCTGAGGAGGACTTCCGCCACCTGGGGGAGGGAGCGGAAGCGGGCCATCACCGGCTCTGGGTCTTCCGCCGCCACCAGCAGGTCCAGGTCACCCACCGTCTCCCGCATGCGGCGGAGGCTTCCCGCAGGGGCCAACTGGACAACGCCGGGGAGTTCTCGCAGCGGCTCCAGAAGCGCGCGGGCCAGTTCCCAGGCCGTCCCCAGCGGAATGCGCCCGCCGCGACGTTTCAAGGCTTCAATGCCAGCCAGTACTTTCTCCTCGGAACGGACGCCCATCCCAGGCAGGGAGCGCAGTTTCCCCGCCCGGGCCGCCTCCTCCAGTTCCGCAATAGAAGTGATCCCCAGTTCCTTCCAGAAGAGGGCCGCCTTGCGGGGGCCGACGTCGGGGACCTGGAGCATGTCCACTACTCCTTCCGGCACCTGGGCGCGCAGTTTCTCGTAGGCCTCCAGGCGGCCCGTCCGCATTAGTTCGTCTATCTTCTCCGCCAGTGTCTTGCCGATGCCAGGGATGGTATCCAGTTCGCCTGCGCGCCAGACCTCCTCCAGCGGGCGGCTTAGAGCAGCGATGTTCTCGGCGGCGCGTCGGTAGGCCATAATCCGGTGGGGGTTCTCCCCCTGGATGTCCAGAATATCGGCCATACGGGCGAAAATGGCGGCAATCTGGCGATTGTCCACTTTTCACCTCCGGGCCCCATATCAGCCACGGATGACAAGGATTTCGCGGAGACTTCTACTAAAAACCCACCTCTATCCGGACGATCAGGATGCTGTTGGCTTCCACACTGGCCTGGCCCGGGTCCAGTACAGACAGCCGGTTTCCTGGCTGGCCCACGGGGTACATCCCCACCCGCACCTGGTACGTGCCAGACGGCGCATCCGATGGCAAGGTAACCTGATGGGGGTCCCAAAGCGGCATCTGGGGCACCCAGGTGTCGGTGGGGCGGCTCCCTCGCAGCGGCTCCACATCCTCCTGGGCAATCAGGCGCCCGTCCGGGCCGATAAGGTGGACGAAGACGACGTAGCGGGTGGAGATAGCCGTCAGCGGGCGCCAGCGCAGGGAGATGGCGAAGACCTCTCCCGGCCGGACGCGAGCCTGGAGAACCTCCGCCTGCTCCAGGACGACCAGGTTGCCCAGGTTGGCCCCGATGGGGATGGGGACGGACGTCCCGCCGCTGACGGTGAGAGTGATGACTCCACCGACCGGGATTTCCGTCTCCGGGGGCGGCTCCTGGGCCAGGACGGTGCTGATGGGCTGCGTGCTCCACACGACCTGCTCCGTCACCTGCAGGCCGGCCTGCTCCAGCGCCGCGCGGGCCTGGTCGGAGCGGACGTTCACCAGCACCGGGACCTTCACCGTCCCCGGTTTTCCGGCGATGAACAGCCGCACCTCTGACCCGGCAGGCACCCGCTGGCCCGCCGGTGGCTCCTGCCGAACGACTGTTCCCTCCGGGGCGACCGCGCCCTTCTGCTCTTCCAGCGTGAACCGCAGGCCCGCCGCCTCCAGGATGGGGCGCGCCTCTTCCCACTTCAGCCCCTGAATATTGGGGACAGGGACCAGCGCCACCGTCGCAGTGGGGGTCTCCAGCGCAGGCGGAGTGGCCCGCTCGGAGCGGGCCCAGGCCCGGTAGACCAGGGCCCAGAGCGGGATCAGGCCAATGACGGCGATGACGGCCACCGCGCCCAGGAACCACGTCAGCCAGTCGGGGCCGGTGGAGACCGCCTCTGGAACTTCCGCCACCGGAGAGACGGACGGCGATGGAGTGGGCTCCGGCGGACGAGGGGCAGATGGCCAGGGGGGTGGAGCAACCTCTGCCCGGCCTGGGGTAGAGGGGGGAGAAGGCGGTGGGAAGAACGCGACATGGACACCCGTCGCCTGAGTCATCCGGGCGCGGTACTCCTGCAGCACCACCGCCAGTTGTTCCGCCGTCCGGTAACGGGCCGCCGGCTCCTTCGCCAGCAGTTTACGGACAATCCACTCCAGTTGCGGCGGGACCTGGGGGTTATAGAGGGAAAGAGGCTGAGGCTCCTCCCGCAGGTGCATCAGCGCCAGCGCAGTGGGCTTCTCTGCCCGGAACGGAGGGACGCCCGCCAGCATCTCGTAGAGGACAACGCCGATACTGTAGACGTCGGAGGCCGGGACCGGGCGTTCTCCAGCGGCCTGCTCGGGAGAAAAGTAGGTGGGGCTCCCCCACACTACCTCCGGGTCGGTGAGACCGGATTCGGAAAGAGCCCGCGCGATGCCGAAGTCGGTGACCTTGACCATCCCCTCCGATGTCACCAGGACGTTCTGAGGCTTAATGTCGCAGTGGATGATGCCCATTTTATGGGCATGCCCGACTCCGGCGGCAATCTGGTACGCGATGTCCACCGCCTGCTCCACGCTGAGCCGCCCGGTGCGCCGGATAAGCGATTTCAGGTCCTCGCCCTCCACGTACTCCATCACAATGTAGTGCAGATTCCCATCCTGCCCCACATCGTAGACGGTGACCACGTTGGGGTGGTCCAGACGGGCCGCAGAGCGCGCTTCTCGCTGGAAACGGGCCAGAAAGGCGGGGTCGCCCGCGTAGGCCTCGCGCAGGATTTTGACCGCAACGGGGCGATGGAGTATGACGTCCACTCCCTTATAGACCACCGCCATCCCGCCGGAGCCCAGCAATTCCAGCAGCCGATACCGTCCGTTCAGCAATGTCCCTTCCATAATCTGTCCGCCCAAGTAATCTTGCCCCACCCCGGGGGCTATCCGGATTCTATTTTACCCCACTCCTGAGAAGAGGCAAATCCCCAGATGCACCTGCCCTTACCCCCATCTCCGAGGACATCCAGGGCATGGAGATCAAGAGGCTGTTTGTCCAGTTGGTTGCCCGACGGTAAACCGTCGGGCTCAGTTGCGAATCCCCCCTCAGCCAAGAATCGCTTTGAAGTGACTGTCATCTTGCCCCGCGTTGGCAAAAGGCCCAGGGGGTGATATAATTAAACCAGCCAGGGGCCGACTCAGAGTTAGCCAGCGCAGTGACCGCAAATCGGTTCACCAGGAGAAAGACCCATGTTGACTAAGCAGATTGACGTGAAAGAAGCCCAAGCACGATTACAAGAGTTACTCTCCGAAATCTCTTCAGGGGTAGAGTGGATTCTTATAGAGGGCATGACCCCTGTGGCTCGCCTTGTGCCTGTCTCTGCGCGTGTGGCAGGTTTACACGCAGGAGCCATTTGGACCAGCCCAGATTTTGACGAGCCCCTACCAGAAGAATTCTGGACAGGCAGCGTATGAAGTTGCTCCTGGATACACATACGTTTATCTGGTGGGATAGTGAGCCTGCCAAACTTTCATTCCAGGCGTTGGCGCTCTGCCAAGATCGGCAGAATGTGTTGTTGCTCAGCGTGGTCAGTATTTGGGAAATGCAAATTAAACTTCAGTTGGGAAAACTGCGACTAACCTTGCCTCTGCGAGAGATTATCGAGACTCAACGACACACCAATAACGTTGAGATACTGCCGATTACACTGGCCCATGTGCTGGCATTGGAACACTTGCCTACTCATCACAAAGACCCCTTTGACCGTCTGTTGGTTGCGCAAGCGATTGTTGAAGAAGCCGTGTTGGTAAGTGCAGACCCCAACATTGTCAAGTATGCTGTTCAGGTTGTTTGGTGAGTGGTGAGATAAAATGGGGCGCTGGCTAACCCGTGCTTCCAGCCGACAGCGCTCCGCTCGCTTCGCTCGCTCCGCGCTGCGGCTGAAGCGCGAGTCGTTGGGCCGCCCGTTGGGGGCGG
>DAOTWK010000376.1:0-6155 GCA_034435815.1 Anaerolineae bacterium
GAAAAAGGCTCTCTCCGGCAGACGAAGGGCACCCTGCCGGTGGAGGAGGAGGTTATCCTCACCGTCAACGGGCAGGACCTGGTCGGCCTGATGTGCACGCCGACCCTGCTGGAGGAACTGGCCCTGGGCTTTCTGTATAACGAGGGGCTGATCAGCGGGATGGAGGATGTGGCCAGCGTGCGCGCCTGCGGGAGCCGCCGCTGCGTGGATGTATGGCTCCATCGGGACATAGAAATCCCCGCCCTGCGCATGCTGACCTCCGGCTGCGGCGGCGGGACGACCTTTGAGGACCTGCGGGAGGCCCGCCCGCCGCTGGAAAGCGCCCTCACCGTGACCCCGACCCAGGTGGTCCGATTGATGCGCCGCCTGCAGGACGCAGCCGTCCTCTACCGCCAGGCGCGCGGCCTGCACACCTCCGCCCTGGCCGAAGGGGAAGACCTGCTCTGTGTCGCAGAGGATGTGGGCCGCCACAACACGGTGGACAAACTGGCCGGCCTCTGCCTGCGGCAGGGCCGCCCGCTTCGGGACCGCATCCTCCTCACCACCGGACGGGTCAGTTCGGAGATGCTGGTGAAGGCAGCCCGGATGGGCACTCCGGTGGTGATTTCCCTCTCCTCGCCGACCTCCCTCTCGCTGGCGCTGGCGCGCCAGTGGAACATCGCCCTCATCGGCTACGCACGGGGAGAACGTTTCCGCATCTACGCAGGCGTCCAGCGTATTGTGGATGCCTGCAGCGCGCCGGGGAGCGAAGCGGAATGATGCCGGCGGGAACCGTATCCCGCGCCCCGGCGTCTTAAATTTGCACAAAGGCACAAAGGTATCTATTCCCTTGCGTTCTTTGTGTCTCTGTGTGCGAACATCCGTGTCCGATACGGAGGGAGGAAGATGAGAACGGCTATCACGATATTCGCGTTGCTGATGGTGCTGACGGCCTGCACCCCGAAGCCGTTTGCCAGTCCTCTGACCTCCCGTTCAATCCCGCCGACACCGCCCCCTTCGCCGCTCCCGTCGCGGGCCGTTGGGGAGGACGTCACCCCCATCGGCGCCATTCTGGCCGACCCGGCAGCCTACCGGGGGCGGGAGGTGACGGTGGTCGCGTACTACCGGGGGTGGGACTTGCTTCGGGAGGCCGGCAGTGGCCCGCCCGGCCCCCTCAGCGCCATTGCGGTCGCCGACCCGACCGGAGCCATCTACATCGCGCCGGCCGGAGAGGAGGCTATGAGCGGCCTGCCGCCGCTCCGCCCATTTCAGGTGGAATCCACCGAGACCCTGCTCCGTCTCCACGGGAGGGTAGAGATGACCGACACCGGTCAGCCGTACATCCTGGTCACAAAAATGGAAGAGGTGAAAGGACTGCCCGCCCGGGTCCTCCTGCGGGTCCGCCGGACCGGCGGCTTCGCCGGGATGGACCAGGAACTGATGGCGATGGCCGACGGTACGCTCTACTTCCTGGACCGGAAGACCCGCGTCCACACTCGCTGGAAGACCGACCCCGCCCAGATTGCCCGGGTCATAGAGGGACTTCGCCCCTTCCTGGACGGAGAGGTGGGCACCCAGGTCCCGGACGGCTTCGCCTACGCCGTCACCGTCCAGGACGGGGAGCAGGTGAGGACGGCCGTCTTCTACGAGGGAAGGCTATCCGACGAGGCATCTCAGGCGCTGGCTCCCCTTCAGGACTGGTTTGGCGAGGCGACGGGCCGGGTCGTGCGCCCCACTCCATCGCCGGGGCCATACCCGGATGCGGTGACTGCCGCCATCCGACGGCTGGCGGAGGACCGGGACATCCCACCCGAAGAGATCAAAGTGGCTTCTTGGGAAGCGGTGGACTGGCCGGATACCAGTCTGGGATGTCCGGAGCCGGGGATGATGTACGCGCAGGTCATCGTTCCGGGCTATCTGGTCGTCCTGGAATTTCGCGGCGACCTTTATCGCGCTCACACCGACCGGACGGGAGAACGGGTCGTCTTCTGCCTCCCATAGCCACACCCGTGTTTCCCTGGGGGATGGGCTTGCAGCGACTTGTAGGACAGGCTTTCAGCCTGTCCTACTCGTTTCCTCATCCGGATTGCCCGAGGGTAAACCGTCGGGCTCAGTTGCGAAGCCCCCTTCGGGGGCCGAAATCCGGCTTCTCCGAGGCCTCCCATAGCCCGAAGGGCTTCGTTTTCTGAGCCCGCACGTTTACGTCCGGGCCTCAGAGCCGCCCCGACGCGGACCACGGCTTTCTGCAGTCCTACCCAAAGATGTGGGTAAGGTCAATCTGTTGCCCCCTTCCGAAAATTGGAGTAAAATATCTCCATCAGCAAACCCCGCTCACAGGAGGTCTTATGCCCGGGTATCGCATACTCCGCATCGCCCTTCTTGTGCTCTTTGTTTTTTTTATTTTTACCTCCCCTGTCCTTGCGAATGGCGCTCCTCCCCTCCAGGTCTACTACGCCGGACCCGAAGGCGGCGTGCGGACCGCCCTCACCCTGGCCTCCGACTTCCGCCTGGTTTCCGACCCTGCGCAGGCCGACGTCCTGGTCCTCAACGGCGCTATCCCCGACCCGGAGGGGCTGGCGGCCCGCGTCCGGGAGGGGGCCGGGCTGGTGCTCATCCTGGGCCCCGACCTCTCCGCCCGTGATGTAGAAGCCCTGCTGGGCTTGCCGGTGGAGTTGATCGTGCGGGAGGAGCCGCTCAGCCTGGTCGCAACGGCGGGGATAGACGACCCTGTTCTGACCGGCATCTCCTGGACCAGCGCGCCACAGGTCCGCCAGCGCGCCGAGGTGACCACGCCCGTCTCAGCCCTCGTGCCGCTGGTGGTGGGCTTTGAGGACGGTTCCTGGGTCCTCTGGTCGGCCTTGGGTGGACGGGCATACATCTTTAACGCCTTTCTGGACGAGGCCAACCCCCAGTTCCAGAGTTGGGCGTACTTCAACTACTTCATCTACCACCTGACGATGCGGGCGGGTGGCCGGACGCCTCTCTCCTTCGCTGATTATCCGGCCTCCCCGGTGCCCCACGCGCGGGACCGGCTGGTTCTCTACCTCCTGCTGGCGGGAACGTTAGGGGTGGCCGCACTGATTTTCTGGGCCGTCCGGCGCTACAGCCGCGCGCATCCGGAAGTACTGGACGTGCTGGTCGCCGACCGGCGGGACTTCGTCGCCCGAGAGGCGGGGACGGCCTGGGAGGACGTGGGCTTCCACCGCCCCCTGGCGGGCTTCTTCGTCGCCCTGATGATGGGGCTGGTCCTCTTCATCCCTCTGATCATCTACCAGAATCTGGTCCTCCCCGTCTACATTCTCCCCTCCGCCCAGGCGCTGGGTATCTGGGGGCGGGTGGTCCAGTTCTTCAACTTCCTCTGGCTTCTCTTTGACCTGGGCACCAGTGCCGCCTTCATCAAATTCTTCGCCCAGTACCGGGTCCACGACCCTCGCCGGGCCATTCAGTACGGGCAGGTCTTCGTCTGGTGGCAGGCTCTCTCCGGCGCATTCCAGGTGGCGATGGTGACGGCGGTGGCGGGCACGTTTCTCCCGAAGACCCCCTACGCTCTCTATACCTGGAGCGTCATCATCCATACCTTCATCCAGATTCCCGGCTTCTACCAGGTGATGCGGCACGGGCTGATGGCCTGGCAGCGGTTTGACTACGCCCAGATGCTGGATATTGCCCTGTACCTCATCTTCCCCATCGTCGCCCAGCCGGTGCTGGTCACCCTGATGGTGCGGTGGGGGACGGCGCATCCCATTTTCGGCGGGCCGCTGGGGGGCGTCCTGGGGATGGGGATGGCCGCCTATGCCTCCGAACTCCTCACCTTCTTGCTGGGCCTGTGGCTCTACCGGCGGCTGGGCTACAATGCCCGTCTTCTCTTCCTGGCCCACTTTGACTGGAAAGTCGTTAAAGAGGCCCTCCGCTTCGGCGTCTTTGAGATGCTGGGGTCCATCTCGTGGGCGGCAGGCCAGGCGCTGGAGATTCTCATCACCCAGGCCCGCCTGGTCAACTACAACGAGGTCTGGGGGAACTGGACCCTGGCCCAGAACTTCATCTTCGCCTACAATGTTTTGAACACCCTGTACGCCAACCTGATGTCCTCCATCTCCGAGGCCATCTCTCACGCCCGGAAGGTGCTGAGCCAGTACTACTCAGTGATGGCCTACAAGTGGGGCGGCATCATAAGCGCCTTTATCGGCGCCGTCCTCCTGGCCGTGGCCGACCGGTTCATCCTGGGCGCTTCGGGCCCGGAGTTCGTCCGCGCCGCCGTGTATGCCGTCCCTCTCATCATCTGGGGTGCCATCCAGTACCCCTCGTGGGTGGGCGATAACGTCCAGTTGGGCGCCAACCGCCCCTATCTGAAATCCATCATGGTGGCAGGGGAGCAGGTCATCCGCATCGTCCTGGCGCTGATTCTGCTGCGGCGCTACCAGATTAATGCCCTCATCTTCGCCTACTTTGTGGCGCTGCTGACGAAGGACATTGTCGCCTACTTCGTCAACCACCGGCTCTGCTTCCCCCAGCGGTTCTACTTCTGGCAGTCGCTGGGGGCGCCGCTGCTGGCGGGGGCGGCCCACTACCTGGTCCTGCGCTGGCTCACAGGCCTGATCTGGCAGGGCGACCAGGTGACCAGTGTACTCATCTTCTTCATCGGCATCCTTCCCTCCTTCCCGCTCTTCGCCTTCTTCTACGGGCTCTTCGGCGGCTGGGACGACGAGACGCTGGCGGAGGTCCGGCGCGCGGTGAACCTGACGGGTTTCGTGCGGCCGCTGGCCTGGCTCTTCTGGGGGGCCAGCGCGCTGGGGGCGCGCTTGAGCCCCCTGCACGGACGCTTCCCCATCACCATCCGCCCCGCCGCACTGGAAGAAGCCCGCTCCCTCACCGAGGAGCGCGTGAAGTTAATCTAACCACGAAGCCGCAAAGACACAAAGTTTCACGTTTCATTCTTCACGTTTCATTCTTCACGTTTCATGACGCACACCATCCTGGTCGTAGAAGATGAACCCGTCCTCCTGGAGACGCTGGAATACAACCTGAAGCGGGAGGGCTACCAGGTCCTGACCGCCGCCGACGGGTGGACGGCGGTGGAGGCGTTTCGGCGAGGGCGCCCGGACCTGGTCATTCTGGACGTCATGCTCCCTGACATAGATGGCTTTGAGGTCTGCCGAATTCTTCGGCGGGAGAGTACACTCCCCATCCTGATGCTCACTGCCCGCACCGACGAAGTGGATAAAGTCGTCGGGTTGGAGGTGGGCGCGGACGACTATGTGACCAAACCCTTCAGCATGCGGGAGTTGCTGGCGCGGGTAAAGGCCCTCCTGCGCCGGGAGCGGATGATTCGGGAGGAACTGGCTGCGGAGCGCGCCGAGGGACGGGAGCGGCTGGTCTTCGGCGACCTGGTCATAGACGACGCCAGCCGGACCGTCTACCGGCGGGGGGAACTTGTTCCCCTGAAGCCGAAGGAGTATGACCTGCTCCTCTTCCTGGCCCGCCATCGGGGGATGGTCCTCTCCCGCGAACTGATCCTGGAGCGGGTGTGGGGGTGGGAGTTCACCGGCGGGAGCCGCACCGTGGACGTCCACATCCGCTGGCTGCGGGAGAAACTGGAGGACGACCCGGCCAATCCCACCCGCATCGTGACCGTCCGGGGGGTTGGGTATCGGTTTGAGGGGTGAGCCTCACCCCTACTCCGCCTTTGCCGCTGGGGACGGGGTGAGGAAAGGAGGTGTTATGAAACCCTTTCGCAGTCTCCGATGGCGGCTGCTGGCGCTCATTGAACTGGTGGTCCTGGTCGTGATGGTGGCCTTGGCCCTCATCCTCTCCACCACGGTCCGCCGCACCTATCTGGCCCACTTGGAGGAACAGTTGACCGTGGAGGCCCGCCTCATCGGGGATGCGCTGACTACTGCGATAGCCTCCGGTCCACCGGACGGGTTCCTAGATGCCGAAGCCCATCGCTACGCGTCTATGCTGGATGCGCGGGTCACCCTCATCGGGCCTGACGGCACCGTCTGGGGGGAGTCCCACGAGGACCGGACGCGGATGGAGAACCACCTGGACCGTCCGGAGGTCCAGCAGGCCCTGGCAGCGGGCCGGGGGACCAGCATTCGCTTCAGCCACACCGTCGGCTACGAGATGATGTACGTGGCGGTGCCGGTGAAGGCCGAGGGCCGCGTCATGGGCATCGT
>DAOTWK010000377.1:0-3197 GCA_034435815.1 Anaerolineae bacterium
CGCCGGGGTCGGCTGCGAGACCTGCAGGACTTGCGCGCGCTGGGGATTGCCGCCGACCGGGCTGCGCCGTTTATCCTGCTGGACGGCCGCCGCCCGGCCCGCCAACTTTCGCTGTTCTGACCTAACCGTAGAGACGCCAAGAGCGCAGAGGTTCTATGATCCCCTCTACGTCCTTCGTGCCTCTGCGGTGAAAACCTCGCCTCCCCGCGCTGCGACGGCTTGCCGGACCGTCTCCACATCCGGGCAGTAGAGAGTGCCCGACGGAGCGGGCCGTTCCCCGACGGCGATCAGCACTGTCCCCTCTCTGCACGGAATCGCCAGGTCTACCACGTACTCAGCCCCACCCTCACGCACGGGATACTCCCGCTCCGGCTGGAATCCCGCTTCCTTTAGGGTGACAAACAGCCCGTCGGCTCCTGAAGCAAAAAGGTCGTTGATTTCTCGTGCTGCCACAAAGCGGTCCCACGTGGTCTCAATGAAGGTGATTCGCCGCCAGCGGAGGCTGGGGATGGGCCGCTCCAGAGGGACCAGCGGGCCCAGTTGCAGTTGATAGTAGAGATCATCGGCGCGGGGGTGGTGGGGCTCATCGGGCAGGAGGTCCCGGCGGCGGGTCAGTTCGTGCCCCCGAACCGGGGCGTACCAGTGGATGGCCCAGCCCTCTTCGCCAAAGGCGCGGGTGAAGTAAAAGGCCAGCACGGCGGCCTCAGTAGCACTGGGCGGGGCATGCCGCACGGGGATTCGGTACCAGCCCCGGTCGCGGGCAATCTCAAAGTCCCGCCGGTTGTTCATCACGGCAACCAAGACACGGTCTTCCGGGTGGAACACCTTCCCACCTCTACTCAGCCTGCTGACCTTTCCACTGGTCCAGCATCGTGGGCAAATCGGCGGGATAGACGGCCAGGCCTACCTGCCGGGCTGCCGTCCACAGATGCCGGTCAAAGGTAGCCAGTATCACCGGTTCGCCCAGCATTTCCTGCCAGAGAGAGGCGGCGGCCAGGTGAATCGCATTGGAGCCTCGCAGTCCGTATTCCCAGGCTAAACCATCCGCGCGGGCTATGACGAATTCCGTCACCTGCACCCGCACCAAGTCGGGCCATTCATCTCGGAACGTCTGCAGGCTATTCGCCGCATCCTCTCGGGCCAGCGCACCGACGCGCACAGCCCTTGCCAGCGCAGCCACCACTTCTGCCCGGCTGACCAGCGCCGTACCCGTCACTTTCGCCTGAGATATGGCCTGGTTCACCTCCACCGAGCCCGGCTCATCCACGTACCGCTTGACCAGGGCGCTGGCATCCAGGTAGAGGATCACTCCCGATCCTCCACCACCAGGTCTGCCACCATTTTACGACCGATTGGGCGGGCTATCGGGGCGCGGGGGACGAGTTTGTGTCCGCTCCAGGCCACCCATCCCGCCTGAATGGCCTCCCGGATTCTGTCCTCCAGGGGTTGACCAAGAGGAACAATCCGCCCAACAGGTTTGCCATGCACGGTAATGGTCACCGTAGCCCCCGCCTCAACCTGGCGGATGTAGCCACTCAATCGCTCCTTTAACTCGCGAATACCCACCGTCAACTGAGACATCTCGCACCCTCCGGCGTATTGTGTCCACATTTTACTGCAAAAGACCACAAATGGCAAATGAGGACATTTTGTAGACTGCCCGGCCCGTTTCTCTTTCTGAAGATAGCCACCTTGTGTTTTCTCCCGGGGCGTGTTACAATTTTACCGCTAATCCCGTATCACAAATCACGAATCAGAATGAGACGATTCCTGACGGCGGTCTTCCTGATAGCCCTGATCGCCGGGAGCCTGGCGCCGGTTGCCGCCCAGCAGCCGACGGACCCGGCGGTTGCCCTGCTTTCCCGCATGCCGCCAGCGGCGCGCGTCGGGCAACTCTTTGTCGTCACCTTTCCCGGCACCGATACGACGGAGACCTCCGCCATCTACGACCTCATCGTCAACGAGCGCATCGGCGGGGTGTTGCTCAGCCCTGAGAACGGCAACATCCTGAACGAAGGGGATACTCCTGCCCAGGTTGCGACCCTCACCAGCCAGTTGCAGCGTCTGGCCTGGGATGCGGCTCAGATTCCTATTCCCTTCTCCGAAGGAGAGGTCCTCAGTCCCTACATTCCCCTTCTGATCGCCGTCCGTCAGGGAGAGAAGACAGGCCTGCCGACCCTTCCGATCAGTGGCACAACTCCGTTGCCGTCCCCGATGGCTATCGGAGCCACCTGGAGTCCGACCCATGCCGAGGTGATCGGCCAAATCGCCGGGGCTGAATTGGACGCGCTCGGAATTAACGTCCTGCTGGGTCCGATGCTGGATGTACTGGATACTCCCCGGCCTGGCAGCGCGGCTGATCTGGGTACCGCTTCTTTCGGCGGCGATCCTTTCTGGGTAGGGCAGATGGGGCGGGCCTACATCCGGGGGGTCCACACGGGCAGCGAGGGCCGGGTGGGCGTCATTCCTGGCCACTTCCCTGGCCTGGGCGCGGCTGACCGGCCTCTCTCTGAAGAGGTCTCCACCGTTCAGAAGTCCCTGGAGCAACTCAAGCAGATTGAATTGGCCCCCTTCCTGGCCGCGACCGGCAGCAGCGAAGCGCTGGAGCGCCCGGAGGGCCTTCTGATTGCCCCCATCCGGTACCGGGGTTTTCTGGGCAACCTCTACGCCTCCACCAAGCCGGTCACCTTTGACCCCCAGGCACTGCAATCTCTGCTGGCACTGCCGGAGGTGGCCCCCTGGCGAGAGTCTGGCGGAATCGCCGTGGCCGACGAACTGGGCGTGCGCGCCATCCGCCGTTTTTACGACCCCTCGGAGCAGAAATTCAACCACCTGCGGGTTGCCCAGGAGGCGTTCCTGGCTGGCAACGACCTGCTCATTCTCTCCCATTTCGCCACCGGGGACGACTGGGAGTCCCACATCGCCAATGTGAAGGCGACGCTGGCTTTCTTCCGGGAAAAGTACGCCTCCGACCCCTCTTTCCAGGCACGGGTGGACGAGGCGGTGCTGCGCATCCTCCGGCTGAAGTTGCGGCTGTATGGCTCTCGCTTCACTCTCGGCGCCACTCAGCGGGATGCTGACGTCGTGGCCCGCAGGGTTGGCCGCTCTGGGGAGATGGTCGCTCCCATCGCCCGCGCAGCCGTCACCCTGCTATCGCCGCCCTCGCCAGACCTGCTCCCCGACCCACCGACGCCGGA
>DAOTWK010000378.1:0-2329 GCA_034435815.1 Anaerolineae bacterium
GCCGCCGCTCCCCAACCCCTCCCTTTCTCCCCCTCTCGGCTGGGGGGGGAGGAGGAGGCAACGCGCCACCCGAAAGAGGCGCAGCCCGGTACGATTTTACAGGACTCAACAGAGATGGGTTTCTTGCGGCGACGAAGCCGCCGCAAAAAACCCATTTTCCCCCTTTTAACTCCCCTTCAGGGAGAACGGCGGAATACCTCGTTATATGCGAGACTCAATCAGTAGTTTTGCACTTTTTATAACTCCGGGATGCACGTCTGACGCAGTATCTGCGCCTTTTCAGCAGCGTCTTCAGCCTGCCCCAGTGGAAAGGGCGCAGCGCCGCCACGCCCCTTCGTGACTGTACTCCTGGGACTGCTGCACTGTGATGAACGACGCTCATCGTCGGTGCTGCTGCGCCACGTCTGTGCGCCAGGTCTACTTCTACGAACAAATGGCGCCGGTAGTGGCTGCCGCCCATCTGGAACTGCGTGCGCAACAGCCGCGCCGGCGTGGTCGTCGCAAGCGAACCGTCGTGAATTGTAAAATCTGCAAAACTACTGTCAATAAAACCGGAAGTCTTCACATATCTTTTGTAGATTCTTCACAATTTCTTCAACTGTTAACTTTACCATGCAGCCGGGCGTGAATCAGGAGGAGGCGTGACTGACCAATCCCTTTCCCATCCCTCTTTTCTTTCCAGGAAACTGCTACTTGGCGTGACCGTCGCGAGGGCGCTGGTGTTGGCGTTGATGGCCCTTTCGCTGGGGCTTCATCTCTCCAATATCAGTTCCATCGGCGACGCCAATGCCTACTACACCGCGGCGGTCCAGTCTATGCTGCAGTCTTGGCGCAACTTCTTCTTCGTCGCCGCAGAGCCGGGCGGGTCCGTCACAGTGGACAAGCCCCCGCTGGGGTTCTGGATTGAAGCCGCCTTCGCGGCCGTGCTGGGCGTGAGCGGCCTCAGTACCTCTCTGCCGAACATCCTGGCGGGGGTCTTCGCCATCCCTGTGCTGTATACTGTTGTCCGCAGGCACGCAGGGGAGGAGGCAGGCCTGGTCGCTGCGCTGGTGATGACGCTGACCCCAGTCTTCGTCGCCACGAACCGCAACAACACCATAGACGGGATGCTGGTCTTTTGCCTGCTGCTGGCCGTCTGGGCATTCGTGAAGGCGACGGAGTCCGGTCGGCTGCGCTGGCTCCTCTTGGGCGCATTTCTGGTCGGCCTGGGTTTCAACATCAAGATGCTCCAGGCCTATCTGCCGCTGCCTGCGTTTTATGCCCTCTACTTCTTTGGCTCCAGAGAAGGTTGGGGCCGCAAACTGCTCCACCTGACCCTGGCGACGGTCCTGCTCCTGGTGGTCTCTTTCTCCTGGGCAATCGCGGTGGACTTGACGCCGCCAGACCAGAGGCCGTATATCGGCTCATCGGGTGACAATACCGCGATGAGCCTGATTTTCGGATACAATGGCCTTTCGCGGGTGTTCAACCGCGGGATGGGAGGCGGCGCGCAGGCCGCGCAGGCCCCTCAGGCCCCGCAGGGAACATCTATCCCGCAGGCTCCGGTCGCTCCGGGGGCTTTCCCACCCATCCAGGTCGGGCCGCAGCCTGGCGCTCCCGGCTTCAGTCAACAGGCCATAGATGCCTGCGCAGGCCAGACCGAAGGCGCGACATGTTCTTTCAGCGCGACCAACCGCACCGTGACTGGAACGTGTGTGCGTTCTTCCGATACGGACCAACTGGTGTGCATGCCGCGGGGCGGGCTTGGCGCTCCGGCCTTCCAGAGGGGGGCGCCCTCCATCGGCGCGCCCCAACAGGCCAGCCGGGGCAACACACCCTTCAGCAATGAGACAGGCAACCCCGGTGTCTTCCGCTTCTTCACGGCCCCTCTTTCCAAACAGATGTCCTGGCTGCTGCCTTTCGCGCTGGTCGGCCTGGTCCTTTCGCCCTTCGGCCGCCGGGTCCGATTGCCGGTGGAATCGGGAATGCACCGGGCGCTGGTCCTTTGGGGTGGATGGCTGGTTACCGGCCTGGTCTTCTTCAGCCTCGTCTCCGGGATTTTCCATGCCTACTACACCATTATGCTGGCCCCGGCGCTGGGAGCAGTGGTCGGGATGGGCACGGCCTGGTTCTGGGACCGGGCGCGGGAGCGCCCCTGGACAGGCATCCTCCTGGTCGCGGCTGCTGCAGGGACGCTGGCGTACCAGGCCTTCGCGTTCTGGCAGTACAGCGACTCCCTGGGTGTACTGGCTCTTGCAGGATTTCTGCTTCTGGTCGGGGGACTGCTTCTGGGCCCCGCGCGGACGCGGCGGTTGGCGGTCGCGCTGATCCTGGCGGCTATGCTGGTCGC
>DAOTWK010000379.1:0-2935 GCA_034435815.1 Anaerolineae bacterium
GAATCCGGGCGCAGCCGCATAGCCCGCCCGCACTCCGGCCCGGAGGGGTATGGCCGGGCCGCGTTCTGGCTTCAACTCAACGGTGCGGACTTTAGACCATACAACACCCTCTACTTTTGGGCGCGCGGGGAAGCAGGGATACCGGCGCCCGGAACGCTCAAAATTGGCTCAAGCGTGCGCACAACAGCGAGATGGCGGTTATCTATCTTCCCGTTTCACTGACACCGCAGTGGCAACGGTTCAGTGTTCCGCCGGGCCGGTTGGGTCTATCCTCACGGACTCTAATGAGCGATGCGGCCTTGACGGAAAGGGGAAAAGTTCTACGTGCCAGGCACTTTCAGAAGTGCCTGGCACGTCCAACCTCCTGGCACGTCCAACCTCCGGCTGTGCGGCCTTGACGGAAAGGGGAAAAGGCGGTATACTTAAAGAGGAGCCGGGGCGTGGCGCAGACGGAAGCGCACTGCGTTTGGGACGCAGGGGTCGCCGGTTCAAGTCCGGCCGCCCCGACTGGCTCGCAGTCAACTGTGCCGGAGTTAGCCACGCAGCGAAGCGGAGTGGCGTTATCAGCGGGCGTTGCAAAATGGTATTGCCGCAGCCTTCCAAGCTGCTGTTGCGGGTTCGATTCCCGCCGCCCGCTCTGGATTTCACCACGAAGACACAAAGACGCGAAGTTTAATTGCGATCGCTTCCTTTCGCGTCTTTTTGGTCGAAAAACCCGGGCCCGTAGCTCAACGGCAGAGCAACCGGCTCATAACCGGTCGGTTGCAGGTTCGAATCCTGCCGGGCCCACAGTTTGAACGTGCCAGGCACTTTGGGAAGTGCCTGGCACGTTGGTTATCTTTTCACCCGCTCTATTCGCGCTCCCAGCGAGCGCAGCTTCTCCTCTACCCGCTCGTACCCCCGGTCAATCTGCTCCACATTGCGGATGATGCTCTGCCCCTGGGCGCAGAGGGCCGCGCCGACCAGCGCCATACCGGCCCGGATGTCGGGGCTCACCAAGATGTCCCCCTGCAGGCGAGAGGGCCCCTGCACGACGCACCGATGGGGGTCGCAGAGGACGATGCGCGCGCCCATAAAAATCAACTTGTCCACAAAATAAAGCCGACTCTCAAACATCTTTTCGTGGAAGAGGACGGTCCCCTTCACCTGCGTCGCCAGGACGATGGCGATGCTCATCAGGTCGGCGGGGAAAGCCGGCCATGGCGCATCGGCGATGGAGGGAATGGCCCCGCCGATGTCCGGCACGACCTCCAGGGGTTGCTCCTCCGGCACCACCACATCCTCGCCGTCTACCTGAATCTCCACCCCCAGGCGGGAAAAGATGTGACGGATCATCCGTAAGTGATGGGGAGCGGCGTTGCGGATGCGCAGTTCCCCCCGCGTCATCGCCGCCAGCGCAATGTAACTCCCCACCTCTATGTGGTCCGGGCCGATGGTGAATTCCCCACCGCCCAGCCGGTCCACGCCGTGGATGGTCAGGACGTTGGAGCCGATACCCTCAATCCGGGCACCCAGCCTGTTCAGCATATGGCAGAGGTCCTGGACGTGGGGCTCGGAGGCCGCGTTGCGCAGGATGGTCGTCCCCTTCGCCAGCACCGCGGCCATAACGGCGTTCTCCGTGCCGGTGACAGACGCTTCGTCCAGCAGGATGTCGGCCCCGCGCAGTCGACGGGCGTTGAGCCGAAAGAGGTCGTTCACGTCCACTTCCGCGCCCAGTTCCTGGAAGGCCAGGAAGTGAGTATCCACCCGCCGCCGACCGATAACGTCTCCGCCAGGGGGTGGTATTTCCACCCAGCCCAGCCGGGCCAGCAGCGGCCCCGCCAGCAGAATGGAGCCCCGGATGCGGCGGAATTTCTCTCGCGCCAGGGGGGGCAGGCGAATCTCCCGCGCATGCAGGCGCCAGGAATGGGTATCCAGACGCTCCACCTGCACGCCGATGTCGGCCAGAAGTTCCAGCATAGTGTGGACGTCCTGAATATCGGGCAGGTTGTGCAGAGTGATCGGCTCGTCGGTCAGCAAGCAGGCCGCCAGCGCCGGCAGCGCGGCGTTTTTATTGCCGCTGGGAGTCAGGGTCCCTCGCAAGGGAACACCGCCTTCAATCACCAGTTCTTCCATTCTCAGCCTCCAGATATGTCAGTATCACCGCAGAGGTAAATGCTACCCCAAAGGTCACGAAGGACACACGATTGAAACCGTTCGTGTATTCGTGGGTCTCAAAAATCTCCCCGCCCTCTGCGTTCTCTGCGGTTCCACAAAACCTTCACCGGGGTGCCGGGGGCGGCGCCCAGAACCGTCGCAGCGCTTCCCTGACGGACCGCGATTTCCAGAAACCCGCTGCTCCCGACCAGTGCGACCGGCTCCCCCACCGCGACCTCGCCGTAGGTCCGTCGGATGCCCCGCAGTTCGGTTCCTGCCAGCACGACCCGCGCCGTCTCGGCCGAGAACATAGAGAGTGGCCCTTTGCCGGGACGGAAGGCCGGGACCAACATCAGGGCGTCTTCGGCCCGGAGGAGCCTCCCGATGCTGGTGACCAGATTGCCGAAGCGGTCGGCGTAGAGGATTTCCCCCTCCAGAACCCCGGCGCCGATTTCCAGACGGGGTAGGGGAAGCATAACCGGGTCCTCCACCCGGGGCCCCAGTCTCTCCGGAGAAACCCCCGCTGCCAGATGGGCCGCCGCCGGTGCAAAGATGTCCCGCCCGTGGAAGGTGAAACTGACGCGCGGCAATCGGTAGGCCGGATCCCGAATCTCCACCGCCACCCACTCCGGGACCTCCGCCAATACCCACGAAAAGAGGCCGTTATCCGGGCCGACGAACATCCCCAACGGGGTGTGGATGGCCAGCGGTCGCCGCTCCGTCCCTACCCCCGGGTCCACGATGGCCAGGTGGACGGTATCCGGCGGGAAGTAGGGGACGGCGTTGCTGAGAAGAAGCG
>DAOTWK010000380.1:0-3864 GCA_034435815.1 Anaerolineae bacterium
GCCACCTCCAGCGCGTCCACCGGAGGAAGCCGGGCCGGGTCCAGGGGCGGACAGTCCTCCAGGGGATAATCGCTGTGGAGAACGGCGTCGGCGGGGCAGACGGCGACGCAGTGGCCACAGAGCCAGCAGGCCGCCGCATCGGCGACGAAGACCCGGTCCAGTTCCTGCCGAAAGACGCGGCCGGTGCAGAGGGCCACACACGCGCCGCAGCGGGTGCAGCGTTCGGGCAGAACGGCGATTTCGGGCATATGGACTCCATAATGAAATCCTGGGCGGACACGGACGAGCGCGGATGGACGCAGATTTTTTTAAATATTCGCGTCCAGCAGAACGGCGATTTCGGGCATATGGACTCCGTAATGAAATCCTGGGCGGACGCGGACGAGCGCAGATGGACGCGGATTTTTTAAATATTCGCGCCCATCCGCGGTTATCCGCGTCCCACTTTCCACCTCCACCGCGCCAGGGCGTAGAGGGCAATGCCAATCCAGGCGACGTTGATGCCCACCGAGGGGAAAGCCCGATAGTAGCCGGAGTTGACGATAAGCAGAAGGCTTCCCAGGGCGTTGAGGACCTGGTAGAGAGGCGAATCGCCCTCCAGTTTGCGCGTGGAGACCAGCGCGTAGGCCGCCAGCAGAGAAACGACGCCGATCCAGCCCGCGATATCTATCCAGAGGTTAGGGGGCATTGGGCACTCCTCGTGCCGGTGACCGTCACCGATTCACTCGCCGATGATTTTGATCAGCACCCGCTTGGGGCGGCGCCCGTCAAACTCGCCGTAGAATATCTGCTCCCAGGGGCCAAAGTCCAACCGCCCGCCGGTCACGGCAACGACTACCTCCCGGCCCATGACCTGGCGCTTCAAGTGAGCATCGGCGTTGTCCTCTCCGGTGCGGTTGTGGCGGTAGCGGGCGACCGGCTCATGGGGCGCCAGTCCCTCCAGCCATTCGTCAAAATCCCGGTGAAGTCCCGGCTCATCGTCGTTGATGAAGACGGAAGCGGTGATGTGCATCGCGTTGACCAGGCACAGGCCCTCCTGGATGCCGCTCTCCCGCAAACACTCTTCTACTTGGGGAGTGATGTTGATGAAAGCCCGCCGCTGGGGGACGTTGAACCAGAGTTCCTTACGGTAACTTTTCATCCGGCCTCCTGAGCAGGGGGAATGAGCAGAAACTCCAGTACTGGTCCCGCAGACGGCGGACGCGGGGGCTGAGCGTCTCAGCGGGAGACCAGACCAGTGTGGGAGTGACCACTTCGCAGGTCTCTACGGGCATAGAGACCTCCTGATGAACTGACAAAGGTGCCAAGCACCTTGAGGGTGCCTGGCACCTGACTTACCGCAGGCCCTTTCCCCGCAGGAGGCCATCCACCCAGGCGGCCTCTTCGGGAGAAAGGGACGCAGACGGCGGACGACGGTAGTCTATCAGGTCGGCGTAGCCGCCGTTGTCGTAGCAGCGGTCCAGGACCGCCTGCACATCCAGCACTACATCCGGGTCCGGCTCCTTCAGGGGGATGCGCATCCGAGGGAGCCGTTTGGTCAGGGGAATCGGATAGAGTTCAAAGCGGCGCCGATCCGGCCCTCGCCGGACGCAGATCAAGTAGCGATGGGGGGGCAGTTCGGCACAGACTTCCTCCGAGAGCGCCACAGTGTGCAGGCCGGTGGAGAGCAGGTCTATCTCCACCAGGTGGACCGGGGTATCCAGCAGTTCCTGCTGCTTGCGCCGATAGAGGCGGTGACCCTCGCCCGGTGTCTTGTTGGTCGGACTGAGCACCTCAATGACGGTGACGACTTCTCCTCCGGCGGCGTGGACAATCTCCAAGTAGGGCTCCCGGTGCTCAACTGGGGGCAGGGTTACCAGAACCGGCATGTCCACCTCTGTCTCCCTCTCCACCTCGGCGACCGCCGCGCCGTAGGCAGGGGTCGGTTCCCGCACCGTCATCGGCTGCCGGATAATCGTCACGTCCGGGTAAAGGAGTTGCGGCGGTTCCAGGATGTAGACCCGCTCACCGATGCGGGTGTGGTAGCGGGGGCGCAGGTTAGGACCGAGAGTGTCGGCGATATAGGTAATCAGCCGCTGATGCACATCCGGCCAGCGAACCGGATCCTCCAGATACGGGTCCATTCCGGGAAAAGGTCCAGGCACCTCTCACCTCCGACCACCGACGAGTGCCCCCTACCGGCTAACCGCCGCCGGTTGTCAACTGTCGCTCCGCCGCCTCCAGGCGGGCCAGCACCCGCTCCCGGCCCAGGATACTCAGAGTCCCGAAGAGGGGCGGGGAGACGGCCTTGCCGGTGGTGGCGATACGGATAAGGCCGAAGACCTGCCGGTTGGTCAGACCCAGTTCCTCCACCAGTGCCCGCAGCGGCGGCTCTATCGCCTCCTCGGAGAAGTCAGAAATGTCCGCCAGCACCCTGCGCGTCCGGTGCAGGACCTCCCGCGCCTTTTCGGCGTCCAGGCCCTGGGCCAGCAGGTCGTCCACAGACGGCGGCGCAATGTCCACAAAAAAGAAGTCCGTCATCTCTACCACGTCGGTCAGGTGCTTGATGCGCTCCTGGATCAGGGGGACAATCCGGCGCAGGACCGCGCGCGTCTCGGGCGGACAGGGCACGGGCACCAGCCCGGCCTCCTGCCAGAAAGGAAGCAGTCGCTCCAGCAGGTCGTCCGGGGAGAAACTGCGGATGTAGAAACCGTTCATCCAGTCCAGTTTGTCATAGGAGAAGGCGGCCGGGGCCCGGTTGACCCGGTAGAGGTCAAACCGTTCTATCAACTCCTCGCGGCTGAAAATCTCCTGCGTCTCTCCCTCGCCCGGTGCCCAGCCCAGGAGGGCCAGGAAGTTCAGGAGCGCCTCCGCGAGATACCCTTGCTTGCGGAATTCGGTAATGGACGTGGCGCCGGCCCGTTTGGCCAGTTTCTTGCCGCCGGGCATCGTCACCAGGGGGACGTGGCAGAAGACCGGCATCTCCCAGCCCAGGGCCTGGTAGAGCAGGACGTGTTTGGGCGTGCTGGGGACCCAGTCGTCGCCGCGAATGACGTGGGTCACTTTCATATAGTGGTCGTCCACCACGACGGCCAGGTGGTAAGTGGGGAAGCCGTCCGATTTCAGGAGCACCTGATCGTCAATCCCGGCGTTCTCAAAAATCACCTCGCCCCGGACAATGTCCTGAAAGACGGTCCGGCCGGTGAGGGGGACCTTGAGCCGGATGACGTGGGGCTCGTCCGGGGAAATCGCGTCGGGTGGGAGATAGCGGCAGTGGCGGTCGTACATCGGGGATTGGCCGCGCGCCCGTTGGGCCTGCCGGACCGCCTCCAGCCGCTCCGGGGTGCAATTGCAGCGGTAGGCCCACCCGGCCGCAATCAGTTCCTCCGCGACCTGGCGGTAGAGGGGCAGCCGTTCCGACTGGATGTACGGCCCGTAGGGGCCACCGACGGCATAGGCCTCGGCGTTCTCCACCCCAGCGCGTTGGAGTTCTTCCAGGCTCGGACCCTCGTCCCAATCCAATCCCAGCCAGCGCAGACCCTCCATAATAACCGGAATGGCCTCCGGCTGGTAGCGAACCCGGTCGGTATCCTCAATGCGAAGGATGAACTGGCCGCCCATTTTGCGGGCGAAGAGCCAGTTGAAGACGACGGTGCGCACATTGCCGATGTGCGGCTCCCCAGTAGGGCTGGGAGCGAAACGGACGCGAACAGTCACTCTCTTACCTCCAAACCCAAATTTTGACGGATGAACGCACGAACTTCCCGCATGGCCCGCAGAGCGTCGCGAGCCTCCTCCGCCGTGGCAAAGTTGCCGGGATAGCGAATGTCCACTGCGTAGTCATTCAGAAGCAAAAGGGGCTCCCGAATGGCCTCCAATTCCGGC
>DAOTWK010000381.1:0-2587 GCA_034435815.1 Anaerolineae bacterium
AAGCCGCCCGCCGAAAACCCTTCTGTTCCCCCCTTCCCCCTGAAATGGGGGGAGAAGGGGAGGGCGAGGGGAATAAGGGGAGGCAGAATCATCCCACAACTTATTGCCGAAATAATTTGTTAAACTGCAAAATCTTGCGCTACAACGGGATGCTCTCCCCGAATGGCGAAATAAATCCCCTCCAGCGACGGCTGGCGCGGGACGATGCGCAGAATCTGCGCCCCTTCCCGGACCAGCGTCTCCACTACCGAGGGCACCACATCCTCCCCAGACACTCTTACTTGCAGGCGGAGCGACTCATATCCGACATCGCTCACGCCAAGCAGACGGCGAAGCGCGGCGACCGCCGCATCGGGCAGAGGCGCCCGAAGCCTGATTTCCACCTGAAGGCCGGACCAGAGCGTGCGGGAGAGTTCCTCCAGCGTCCCCAGCGCCAGCAGAAGGCCCCGGTCCATCACCGCCACCCGGTCGCAGAGCCGCTGGGCCTCGTTCAGGTTGTGGGTACAGAGGAAGACCGTCCGCCCCTCCCGGTGGCTGAGGCGGGCAATCATCTCCGTTACCTGTCGGGCCGCCTCAGGGTCCAGGCCAGCGGTCGGCTCGTCCAGAAACAGTAGGGGCGGCTCGGGGAGAAGGGCCCGGGCCAGCGCCAGACGCTGCTTCATCCCCTTGCTAAACTCGCCCACCCGGTCGTCCGCCCGGTCGGCCAGGCCGAACTCCTCCAGCATCCGGGCCACACGACGGGAGAGGTCGGGCTCCGGGATGCCGTAGAGCGCGCCGAAGAGGGCCAGGTTCTCCCGCGCCGTCAGCCGCTCGTAGAGGGACGGCGTCTCGGTCAGCACGCCCGTCTGCTGGCGAAGGCGGCAACCGTCCCGTACCGGGTCCAGGCCCAGCACGCGCGTCTGTCCCCCCGATGGGCGCAGCACACCATTGAGGAGCCGGACCGTCGTCGTCTTCCCGGCACCGTTGGGCCCCAAGAGGCCGAAGACCTCCCCTTCGTACACCTGAAAGGTCAGGCCGTCCACCGCCCGGACAGGGCCGAAGGAGCGGGAGAGGGATTCCGTTTCTATCACAGGGACCATTCCTTCATCCTTCAAGAATACTCCGCTCCACAGCCCGGCGCAGGGCCCGCAGGTTGCCCCAGGGAGTCGTCAGCGGAGCCACGCACCCCGTGCTTAGAATCAGCCGACGGCCTCCGGTCCGGGCCACCGCGTCGGCAACCTCGGCCTCCACCTCCTCCGGCGTCCCCAGGGTGAAGGTTCGGCGCCCCACTCCGCCGCTGACCGCGCCTCTGAAGAGGGCCTGCCCCACCTCCAGCGCGGGCCCACCCTCCCGGTCGTGCCAGTGGAGGACCTGAACGGGGTAATCCGCCAGCGCCTCCAGCATCACCCCCTCCCCGTGCAGATGCAGGATGTTGAGCCACATCCCCTGCACTGCCTCCAAGATCCGCAGGTCGTAGGGACGCCCGAAGAGGCGATACTCCTCCTCGCTCATATAACCGTACCGGGCATGCTGGACGGCGTAGAAGATGCCGTCCGCTCCCTGCTCCCGGACTGCCTCCACGAACCGGACTGTTGTCTCGGTGATGGTCTCCAGGCCCAGCCGCAGGGCATCGGGATATCGGCGGAGATGCAGGATCAACCGGTCCTCGCCCGCCAGGTTTTTCGCCTGGGCTAGGGGGCTGAAAACGGTCTGGATGACAGGGACCTCGTCGCGCAGAGCGGCCCGAATCCGCTCCAGCGCGGTCAGTTGGGCCCCCAGAGAGCCCCGGCAGGGATCCAGAACCGCAAGGCGCGCCCAGTCGTCGGGGGACTGGACGGGACGGAAGGTATAGTCGCGGGTTCCTTCCGGATTGCCGCGCCACTCGTCTCGGACGCCCCAATCCCGCAGACAAAAGGAACTGGACGGGGTGACCTTGACGAAGTCCCAATCCCACTCCTTCTGGAAATGGAGTGTGGCCTCCGCCAGCCCCTCCGGCGTCTGGTCGTCCACGGGCCAGTGGCGCCAGAGAGCCACCGGTGGGCGGTCCACCATCTCCCCGACAATGGTGCGCTGAAGGCGTTCCCGTTTGTCCATCCTGCCTCCACATTGGGTAACATGCCAGGCACTTCTAAAAGTGCCTGGCACGTTCAGTTCGTCCGCGCTTACCCCCGTCCCATCTCCTCCTGGAACGCGGCCGCGATTTCATCCCGATTATACTCCAGACGGAGCGCTTCGTCTATTGCGGCCCGCAGGATAGCGCGCAGTTTCTCCTCCCGCAGTTGGGCCTGCCGGGCTTCGTCCGGCACCCCGGCGACGAAGGTCCCCCGCCCGCGCTGGGTGGTGATAACCCCGGCGCGCTCCAGTTCCAGGTAGGCCCGGGCGACGGTGTTGTAGTTCACCCCCAGGTCCACGGCCAGTTGGCGGATGGTGGGCAACTGATCACCGGGGCGGAGTTGCCCCGCCGCGATCAGCGCCCGCACCTGGTCTTCAATCTGGACGTAGATGGGGACAGGACTCTCTGGCTCTATCTGCAGTCTCATTGAACTAATATTCTATTGAACTAATTCATTATGATTATAGCACAGTTTGGGCTGGATGTCAAGGGGGG
>DAOTWK010000382.1:0-5944 GCA_034435815.1 Anaerolineae bacterium
GGCCCGCCTCTGGCGGGCCGCCGCTTTTGTAGCGCAAGATTTCATCTTGCGCGCCATATGGCACCCGGAGCGCGGGTTGTGCTGATGCTCACCCCGAAACCCGTCGGACCCCCAGCCAGAGCGGGTAGCCGTCCACCCGGTCCTCGGCGGTGGCCATACCCGGCTCCGGTTCGCCAGGCCGCAATTCCACGCTCAGCGTCTCCCCGGCGATATAGTCCTGCCAGACCGCAATCGCATGGGCCAGTTCGCCCTCTGCCCGGTAGACCGTCACGATGCGGTCATCCAGTTCAAAGCCCGCGTCCTTGCGCAGGCTCTGAACGCGCCGTACCACCTCCCGCGCCAGCCCCTCCGCCCGCAATTCGGGCGTGAGGACGACATCCACCGCCACGGTCACCCCGCGCCCCGAAGCCACCGCCAACCCCTCCTTCGGCTTCTCCTGGACCAGCACCTCCCCCGGCGCCAGTTCCACCTCTTCGCCGTCCACGATTAGGTAGACGGGGAGGTCGGCCCGCACCCGCCGCGCGATCGCCATCGGGTCCTGCGCGGCCAGCGCGGCCCGCACCGCCGGAAAGCGCGCGCCGAAGCGGGGGCCCAAGAGTTTATTATCCGGCATAACCTGGTAGGTGACCAGGTCGCCCACGTCTTCTGCCTGGGCCACCTCCTTGACGTTCAACTCGTCCTGGACCAGAGCCCACAACTCCTCCTCCAGCGTCCCCAGCGACGGGTCCAGATGGATCAGCGCGCGGGCCAGCGGCTGGCGCAGTTTGATGTTGGCGTTGTTGCGGGCCGCATGTCCCAGCGAGACGACCTCCCGGGCCAGGTCCATCCGGGCCAGCAGTCCCTCGTCTACCGCGTTGGGATCGGCCTGGGGCCAGAGGGTGTGATGGACGCTCTCCGGGGCCTCCGGGTCCACCGACCGGACCAGGTTCTGGTACATCGCTTCCGTCATGAAGGGGATGAAGGGCGCCAGCAACCGGCAGAGAGTGGTCAGGACCTCGTAGAGGGTGGCGTAGGCGGCGTTCTTATCCGCGTCGTGCTCGCTCTTCCAGAAGCGACGACGGCTCCGGCGGATATACCAGTTGGTCAGGTCATCCAGGAAGGGTTCCAGGGCCAGCGTCGCGCCGTAGGCATCATAGTCATCCAGCCGTTCCGTCACCTTCGCCACCACCTGGTGCAGCCGGGCCCGAATCCAGCGGTCCAGGAGATTGTAGCGCAAGTTGAAACTTGCGCCGGGCGTCCACTCGTCCAACCGCGCGTAGGTGACGAAGAAGACGTAGGCGTTCCAGAAGGGCAGGATGAACTGGCGCCGGACCTCGTTGGCCCGGTTGTATCCAAAAAGCAGGTCGGCGTCGGGTTTCTGACGGCAGTACAGCCAGCGCATCGTGTCCACGCCCATCCGGTCGGCGGCCTCATTGAACTCAATCGCGTTGCCCCAGGACTTGTGCATCGGCCGCCCATCCTCGGCCAGGAGCGTGGCATAGCCGAAGCAGACCTTGAAAGGCGGCGACTTCTCCAGGACAGTCGCCATCGCCAGCAAACTGTAGAACCAGTTACGGAACTGGCCGGGGAAAGACTCGCTGATGAAGTCCGCTGGATACCACTGGCGCCAGTACTCCCGGTCGGTGCGGTAGCGGAGCGTGCTGAAACTGACGATGCCCGCGTCCAGCCACGGGTTGCCGACGTCGGGGATGCGGGAGACCTCTGCTCCGCACTTCGGGCAGGCAATGCGGACTGCATCTACCCAAGGGCGGTGGGGCGTATGGCCTTCAAAGATGTCCCAGCCAGCGACGGCCCGCTCCCGAAGTTCGTGCTCGTCGCCGATGACCTCAAAGTGGCCACACTGCTTGCACTCCCAGATGGGCAATGCCAAGCCCCAATACCGCTTCTTGCTGATCATCCAGTCGTGCATGTTGCGTAGCCAGTCCAGTTCCCGGTCCAGGCCGAACTCCGGAATCCACCGGATCTGCCGGGTGACGTCCATCATGTCGTAGCGAAGTTCGTCCATAGAGATAAACCACTCTTCCACCAGCCGAAAGACCAGTTCGCTGCCACAGCGCCAGCAGACAGGATAACGGTGAGTGTAGTCGTCCACCCGGTAGAGAAGCCCCTTCTCCCGCAGACTCTCAAAGACCTTTTCGGCGCTCTCGGAGACGGGGGTTCCGGTCAGGAAGCCGAAACCTTCAACGAACACGCCCTCTTCATCCAGCGGGGCGATAGCGGGAAGGCTATACTGCTTGCTCAGGGCGAAGTCTTCTGCGCCGCAGCCGGGGGCAATGTGGACGATGCCCGTACCTTCCGCCTCGCCCACTTCGTCCCAGAGGATAACCCGGTGGGCCTGGGGGCCGCCCGCTTCCTGCTGGGCGGGGAGTTCATCAAAGGGGCCGTCGTACGTCCAGCCCTCCAACGCCTTCCCCTTCATCTCCTCCAGCACCTGGTACGGGCCCCGGAGCATGGAGAGGGTGCCCTTGGAGAGGTAGAAAACTTCGTCGCCCTGGCGGACTTTGACGTAGGTCAGATCAGGGCCAACAGCAGCGGCGACGTTGCTGGTAAGCGTCCAGGGCGTGGTGGTCCAGACCAGCAGGCTCTCCCCCGGGCGGCCGCGCAGAGGGAAGCGCAGGGTGACGCCCGGGTGGGTCAGTTCCCGGTAGCCCTCGGTGACGATTTCGTGCTGGCTGATACCAGTGGCGCACCGGGGGCACCAGGGCATGACGTCGGTCCCCTTGTAGAGCCAGCCCCGCTCCCAGCATCGCTTTAGAAAAGTCCAGATCATGTAGTTGTTCTCGTTGGAGAAGGTGAAATAGGAACCCCCCAGTTCCGGAAGGCCCAGCCGTCCCACAATCTGCTCCACCGTATCGGTCACGGTGCCATGAGGGCCGGGGACGGTAATGACCTCCTGTGGGTTCTCCATAATGCGGCGGGCCAGGTCGCGCAAGGCATCTGGGTCGTTCCAGTCCATCCAGTAGCCCAGGCGGATAGACTGTTCGGTCTGGACAGCGGCGAAGCGCAGGACCCGCTCCTTGCACTTGCGGACAAAGCGGTCCATACCGTAGTTCTCAATGTCCCGCTTGGAGCGGAAGCCCAATTCTTTCTCCACCTCCACCTCCACCCAGAGCCCCTGGCAGTCAAACCCGTTTTGGTAGCGGGTCTGATAGCCCTTCATAGCCCAGAAGCGGTGGTAGAGGTCCTTGTACGTCCGGCCCCAGCCATGATGGACGCCCATAGGGTTATTGGCCGTGATGGGCCCGTCAATAAAGGACCAGCGAGGGCCGTTCTTCCGGAGTTCCACCAGTTTCTGGAAGGCACGGGTCCGCTTCCAGAAGTCCAGGATTTCGTACTCTTGCTGGATGAAATCTACTTTGGACGGGACAGGTTGGAACATGGGCACCTCCTTAAGAATATTGCGTATTGCGTGTCGCGTGAAACGGGAAGCATAAGGGTCATTGAGCCGTATTGAAAAATGCGAAAGATCATTTTCGTGTGATCTTCACCGTCCCCAGCAGGATGCGGCGGTTCTGCGGATCGGCGCCGTCGCCGGAGACGGGGAGCCGCTCTCCGGTATCCCACCGGTACATCCCCACCTCTAACAGGTACTCCCCGGCAGGGGTATCCGTCGGAAGGACCAGTTCGTAGCGGTCCCGGAGCAGGCGACCGGGGAGCCACAGCGAAGTCGGGCAGCCACCCCGCAGCGGCTCATGGTCGTCCTGCGCCCAGACGGGATCACCCGTGGCCGGGTTGTGGGCCGTCCCGATCAGGTGGGTGAAGACAACGTAGTTCTCCCCCACCGGCCCATCGGCCTGCCAGTAGAGGTCCAACAGGAGCCGCTCCCCCGGACGGACGGCCGCGCCAGGTGAGAGGGCTCGTTTCCCCCAGATACCCCGGTCCTGATACAGCCCGCACCCGGCCAGCCGGACCGATTCCCCCAGGTGTGCCGTCATCGGGTGGGGAATCGCCGCTGGAGAGAGCTCCGGCTGGGTATGGGTAACCCGCACATCCCCGAAAGAGACCGGTTCTCCATCGGGCGCGTCCAGTTCAAAGTGATACCGTCCGGCGGGCATGCAGGCCGTCACCGGGAACTCCAGCAACTGATAAATGGTTCGGTCGGAAGGACAAAGGGTCAGCAGGTTCGCGTAGGTTGCTCCGGATAGCCCCACCAGACTCACCACCGGCAGGGATGAGCGCGCGGCCCAGTGCATGGAGCACTCCTCCCCCGTAAGCCCCTCCGGAAGCAGAGGCGGGCCAGCCCGGAGATAGAGCCCCAGCCGCAGCGGGTCGCCCGGGCGGACCTCCCGGACCGGCAGATCGTATCCCAGCACCTCCAGCCCGGCCGCCGGCACAGCGGATAGAGGATACTGGGGCTTGGCCCCTTCGGCAGTCACCTCCTCCCCGCTGGGCCCGAAGAGGTACAAACGGTTGTAGCCGAACTCCAGTGCTAACAGTGTGGCATGCCGTTCGGAGAGCCAGGCCCTTGCCACCCCCTGCGGGTCCTGCAGGTGCCGCTCTACCTCCGCCAGCCAGAGACGAGGGTGCTTTTGGGCAATGGACGCCAGTTCTGCTTCGGCCCCAGACGCATCCAGGGCCAGCGACTTCTGAGGGACCAAGTAGACCGGGGGACGGTCGGCGGGGGCCGGAGCCCGGTCATAGTAGTAAAGAAAGAGCGGATAGCGGTCGCCGGAGACCAGTACGACAGCATCCCCCGGCTGCGCCTGGGCCCAAACCGCCCGTACCATGCTTTGCAGGTCGTCCCGCAGATGACGGTCGGCGTAATGGCCGGGAAGAGACCAGAACATCAAGGCCAGCACTGTTGCGGTCGCCCCCATCCCGACCAGCCGAAGACGGGAGCGAGCCAGCAACGCAACCAGCGCCCAAGCCACCCAGGCATAGAAGAGCGGCGCAAAGGAGAGAAAATAGCGCGCCTCCACCCTGGGGGTATAAAAGAGCATTCGGGGCTGGGTGACCAGCCAGACCATCAGCGGCGGGATGAGGGTCCCCAGCGCCAGAAGCCAGAGTTTGTCAGTTGTCGGACGCCGCATTCCGGCGCGCCAGGCACTGAAGAGCAGAACCGCCGTCCCCCATAGAAGGACCGCCACCACAACCAGGACTGCGCCCAGGTAGCGTTCCACATTGGTGGAGATGCCCAGGGTCAAAAGGACACCATCCAGCAGAAAAGCGAAACCCGGTGATACAGGCTCCCGCACCACCGACCAGGAACGCATGCGGGGCAGGGCCAGAACCAGCCAGGGAGTCCAGAGGGTCAGAGCCGCGCCCTGGGCCAGGAGCCACTGCCGCCACAGAGTCCGCCGGTCCCTTCGCCGCAGGCCTGCGATGAGGACGTACAGGTTCTGCACAACCAGCAACAGCGCCGAGAAGTAGATAGTGTAGAGAGCGGCGACCGTCGCCCCGATCCAGGGCCAGGGAAGTTCTAAACGCAAAGGGTGTAAAGATTCCCCCGAGACCCTTCGCGGTTCAGAAACCCACCTGAGCAGGAAATAGAACGATAGGGTCGCGGCCAGCGCGGCCAGGGCGTACATTCGCATCTCTTGCGACCACCAGATGTGGAAGCGGGAGAGGGCCAGCAGCCAGAGCGCAACCGCGCCGACAGCCCGTCCCCCCAACCAACGGCCCAGCGGGGCCATCGCGGCAACGGTCAGCATCGCCACCATCACCGTCAGGTAGCGGGCAGCGAACTCACTCTCCCCTGCCAGCCGCACCCAGGGCCAGAGCAGCCAGAAGTAGAGGGGCGGGTGAACGTCCCCCGCCGTCCAGAGGGTCGTCTCCAGGAATCCATGGCGGACGGCCCAGACCGCCAGCCCTTCATCCCACCAGATATTCTGGTCGCCCAGACGGTACACTCGGAGGACAAAGGCAGCCAGCAGACCAATAAGCAGGAGCAGGGAGTGGCGTTTCATCCCGCGTTTCACGTTTCACGTTTCACGTTTCACGTTTC
>DAOTWK010000383.1:0-6627 GCA_034435815.1 Anaerolineae bacterium
GGATTCCTGGGAAACGGGGCACCTCTCATTGCCGACCTGAGCCTGGTCGGCCTCTGGGTGCTGGGGACAGTTGCGGTGGGGGGATGGGTGGTGGCCCGCCGGAGGGCGTTCCCCAGACACTGCCACCTGATGGCTTGGGTGACCTTTCTGGCCTGGTTGCCCATCCTTTTCGGGATGGTAGTACCCTGGCTGGGACTGGCCCGGCTGGGCAACACCGTCTTCGCCCAACCCGCCACCGTTGTCCCCTTCATGCACGGCGTGACCGGTGGCCTGGCCCAGTTGATGATGACTTACACCGTCGTGCGGATGAACTGGCGCCGGAAATGGCCGCCCCGCCGTCCCCTCTGGCTGATGCGCATCAGCCTGGCACTGTGGCTGTTGAGCATCGTGGGCGGAACCGGAGTCTACCTCCTGCTCTACGGCTGACCTTCGTACTCGCCCAACAGGGCCGCAATGTAGCGGATACCCTCCACGAAGTCGGTCAGGCGGATATTCTCGTCCGGCGCGTGGACGCGGGAGTCGGCATACCCGACACCCGCCGTGACCATCGGCGTGCCGAACTGACCGCAGAGCAGATAGACGGGCCCCGTCCCCGCCATCATCGGCAGGAGCGCCGGCCGGTGGCCATAGACCCGCTCGGCCGCCCGGACGGCAGTCTGGACGAAGGGGTGATCGGGGTCTCCGGCGGACGGGGCCTCCCCCTCCCACCAGGCAATCTCCACATCCGTGAACCCCTCTGCGTCCAGGTGGGCTCGCAGCGCCTCCAGAACCTGTTCGGGCCACTGGTCGGGGACCAGCCGGAAGTCCAGTTTCGCCACCGCCTGGCAGGGGAGAACGGTCTTGGAGCCGGGGCCACCGTAGCCGCTATGGAAGCCATCTATGTTGCAGGTGGGGCCGAAAAGGAGTCGCTCCTTGAGGGCCATCCCCGTCAGCCCATCCAGGAACCGATCAATCCCGTAGAGGGCACGGACTTCGTCCTCGGGGAAGTCCCAATCCGCGAGGGCAGCCCGCTGGGCCGGCGTGGGCGGGCGGACGGTGTCGTAGAACCCAGGGATGCGCACCCGGCCATCGGGCCCCTGGAGGCTGTGGAGGGCCCAGACCAGCCGCCAGGCCGGATTGTCCACAATGGCCGCGTTGGCCGAGTGGAGGTCACGCGCCGCCCCCCGGGCCCGCAGTTCCACGTAGAGAATCCCCTTGCAGCCCAGGCCGATTTCGTACCGCTCCCGGGCATCCCGGCCACCCGCCTCCCAGACGCACCCCAGGACGCCCCGCAGCGCGCCCTCCTGCGCCGCCACAAACTGGTGGAGGTGGAGGCTTCCCACTTCCTCCTCACCTTCAATCACCCAGGTCAAGCCGACGGGGAGGTCGCCCCGGACGCGCCGGTACGACTCCACCGCTGCTAGGCGAGCGAAGATGGCCCCCTTGTTGTCGGAGGCCCCCCGCGCGAAGAGTTTGCCGTCCCGGACTGTCGGCTCGAAAGGCGGCGAGGTCCAGAGATCCACCGGGTCCACCGGCTGGACATCATAGTGATTGTAGAAGAGCAACTGCTCCGGGCGTCGTCCCTCCATTCGGGCCAGGAGGACCGGCGGCCCATCGGTGAGGACCGTCTCCACCCGGAAGCCGACGGCGCGCAATTCATCCGCCAGCAGGGCAGCCATTTCGGCGATGCCCAATCCCTCAGCAGCGATACTGGGTTGGGCCAGCGCCCGTTTCAGGCGGGCCAGGTACTCTTCCGTATGACCGTCAATGTCGGAAAAAACGTCGTCCATTGCCTCCTCCCGTGTTTCGGTCGCGCCTGCAAGGATACTCCAGATTTTCTGAACCGTCAACCCCCGTCCCACCGGATACTGGAGCACCATTGGGTGGGATAACTACTTGTCGTTTTCCCACCGCTTTTGCAGCAGAACCAGTTTCGTTTATAATCATAGATGACTCCACTGCAGCCGGTGTTTCTCGCCCTTCCGGGACTGAGAAAGCCCAACAGTACGCAACACGAGATACGGAATCCATATGATCCGCCAACTTCTGGCCCGCTTCTACCACCTGCGCGGGATGACCTGGCGTCACTGGGGCCACCAGTACAACGACCCGGCAGCCTACCGTCGGGCCGAATGGGATTTCACCCGCGCGATAGAGATTCTGCCGACCTTCGTGCAGGCGCTCTATGACCGGGGCCTCCTGCGCTGGCGGGAACTGGGCGACGGAAAGGGCGCCGAGGCGGACCTGACGCGCGTCCTGGAACTGGACCCAAAACGGGCGGAGGCGTGGTTCAACCGCGCGCTGGCCCGCGAAGTAACCGGCGACCTGACCGGCGCGGTCGCCGACTTCCGCCAGTATCTCTCCAAAGGCAACGACCCGCAGTGGCGGGAGATCAGTCGGCGGCAGATCGCCGTTCTGGAAGCCGGCAGCACCTGGGAGGAGAAATGAGCCAGGAGAAAGAGAACCCCCTCCGTCACCTCCAATCGTTGGCAGGGCTGTGTGCGGCGCTGCACGTCTATCGCACCACCCTTCAGGTGCTGGGTGAGCAGGCCCGGGAGCCAGACCGGCGGCGGGAACTGCTGATCCTCTGGCGGCCCTGCCAGGAACGCCTGGACGCTCTGTTGGATACCCTTCCGGCCGCGCCGGCGGGCCCGTTCCGTCTGCTGCGCCAGGAGATAGAGGACGGATTGCTGGACGACCCGCTCAGCCTGCCCGCCATCGCCGACGCACTGGACGCGCTGGAGCAAGCCTGCGAACATATGCTGCTGGACCTCGGAGGAGAAACATCCCCGGAGTAGGAAGCAGAAGGAGGGAAGGGATGAACCCGGTCTTTGAAGCACTGCATCGGCGGTACCAGGACCTGATTGCCCGCAGCGGCACCCCGTCACCCGGAGACGATTTCTGGGAGAGCATCCGCCTCTTCCTGGAAGACGCCCGACAGGCCGGTCGGGCGCTGACAGACCCCGGAGAACGGTCCCTGCTGCGGGCGTACATGCGCTTCCTGGCCGTTCTGCTTCATGAACACGGGGAGACCCCTCCGCCGGTAGAACTGCTGCCCCCGGACCGGGGGCGGTGGGCTGAAACCCCGCCGGCCCGCCGAGCCGAACGGGGATTCCCGGCCTGGTTCTGGGGACTGGTGGGGGCCGCCGCGATGGCGGTGATCGCCGGACTGGCTGCCGTGTTGGGAGCCTCCGGAGGTTTCTTTGCCCCTCAGCCCACCGCCCCGCCCTCCCCCCTTCCTGCCACCACACCGGTCATCGTGCCGCCAACCGCCACGCCGACGCCTCTTCCCTCCCCGTCCCCCACCCCTACCCTCCCCTTGTCCCCCACGCCCTCCACACCTCCGACCTTCAGTGCCCTGACCGTCGCCCTGGGCGTGCTTCCCACAGGCGAACCGGTTCTGGTCGGCAACGAGTTTGACTGGAACACCCGGGCCGTATATGCCATCTTTGACTACGCCGGAATGCGTCCGGGCCTGCCCTGGTCGGCAGTCTGGATCCGCAACGGGCGGGAGATTGCCCGCCAGACCGGCCTCTGGGACCGGGAAGGCACGGGCAGGGCCTGGGTGGTGTATTTCAACCCCGACGGAACGGTACTCTTCGGGGGCGACTACACCGTCTCGCTGTACATTGAGGATCAGTTGCAGGCGATGGCATCCTTCCGCATCCGTTACTACGTCCCGCGCACGCCGACGCCATGACCTTCGGGTGACGCCGATATTCAGGACTTACGCACGTGCCGAATGCAGCGCAGGCCGCCGGGCCTGTGATACAGGCTAACAACCTGCGCTACCAAAAAGATAGCGTCTGTTGATTGGGAGCGGCGGCCTGCGGCTGCTCCCGAACCCCATTTATCTCCCCGCGTCGCACAGCGGCAGCGGGGAGGGGCCCTGCGAAAGGGGCACGATTTTTCAGGACTTTTGCCCGGTACGACTTTATGAGACTCAACAAGTCGCTCGGCTGGAAAACCCTTTCTGCAAGAGGTGCTCCCTGACCCGTTGAGAAGAGCCCTTCGGGGATAAGGATTCGCGAAGCGTTCTGTCATCCGTCATCTGTGGTCAACAAAGGAGGCCCAAAATGGACCCTGCAACCATCGCATCCGCAGTCGTGGCCTTCCTGGCCCCTTATCTGGCAGAGGGCGGGAAGGCAGTGGCGAAGAAGGCGGGAGAGGCGCTGTGGAACACCATAGAGCGCCGCCTGCGAGGAACTCCTGCTGAGAAAACGCTGGAGGGCCTGCGGGCGAACCCCCAGGACAAACGCATCCAGGGCGCGCTGGAGTGGCAACTGGAGGAGGTCCTGAAGGCCGACCGGGAATTCCTGGCCGAACTGGCCCATCTTCTGGAGGAGGTGCAGAGGGAAGCCCCGGCGGTCTACCAGGCCACCCTCCAGGGGAGCGGCGCTATCGCCCAGGGGCCGGGGGCCGTGGCGGCGGGCGAGCGCGGCGTCGCCATCGGCGGGGATGCAACGGGCAACATCATCATCACCGGAGACCGCAACGAAGTCCGATGAGGATGCAGGACGCAATCTGGTCACCCTGGACCGGCAGCAATTGGAGCGGTTGCCGCCTGCCCTGCCTGTCCTCACCCCGGCCGAAGCCCTGGCGCGACTGGAGGCAGAAGCGGCAAATTGACGGATAATGGTTCCCTCACCCCAGGAGGCCAGCGATGAAAACATGCCCCCATTGCGGAACAGAACTGAGGGATGAGGCGCGATTTTGCGACCAGTGCGGCACGCCCCAGGAGGGCGCCCCAGGCCCCACCGTGCAGGCGCAGGTGACCGGCTCCGGCGCCATCGCCCAGGGGCCGGGCGCGGTGGCAGCGGGCGAGCGCGGCGTCGCCGTAGGTACTCTCCACGGCAACATCTACATCTACATCGGCCCGCCCACGACCGACCCGGCGGAGGCCCTGCGCATCTACCGGAAGGTCCTGGCTGCCACTGTGGGCAACCTGCCCCTGCGCGGGGTGGACCTCCGCGCCAGCGATCCCCGCTCCGGCCAGAAACCCCTCAGCCTGGCTCAGGTCTACGTCCAACTGGATACCCACACCGAAATCCCGAACGAGATGCTGGAGAGGGTCCTCCAGGGAGAGCCGGTGGATTTCGCCATGTACGGCACTCGGGGGAAACCGGTGGTAGATTCTCTCTGGCCGCGCGCCGATGAGGGAATGGCTGATTTGATCCGTCCTCTTCCTGCCCTCATCGCCGCCGTCCTGAATCGCCGACTGGTCCTTCTGGGCGATCCCGGCTCCGGCAAGTCCACCTTCCTCAACCACCTGGCCCTCTGCCTGGCCATGGCCGCCCTGGAACCGGAGGGAGACTGGCGGGAGCGGCTCCCCGGCTGGCCTTTGAGCGAGGTGGATACAGTGCCCGTTCTCCTTCTCCTGCGGGACTTCGCCCGCGCCACAGCAGGGGAGACGGGCCCGGCCGAGCCGCGCCACCTCTGGGATTTCATCCGCCAGCGACTGGAGGCCCAGAACCTGGACTTTGCCGCCGACTCCCTTCGCAACGTCCTGGAGCAAGGGCAGGCCGTCCTCCTGCTGGACGGGCTGGACGAAGTGCCCACACGGGAGCAGCGGGCCTTCGTGCGGGACGCGGTAGCGGCCTTCGTCCACCGCTATCCCGAAAACCGTTTCATCCTCACCTGCCGCACCCTCTCCTACCAGGACTCCGCCGAGCAACTACCGGATTTCCCCGCCTTTAAACTGGCCCCCTTTGATGAGGAGAAGATTGACGCCTTCATCGGAGCCTGGTACGAGGAGTTGGTTCGGTTGGGGACGGTGCGCGCAGAGGACGCGGAGAGACTGGCCCAGCAGCTGCGGGAGGCAGTACGGCAGCCCGACCTCTGGCGCCTGGCCCCCAACCCCCTGCTCCTGACGGTGATGGCGCTGGTGCACACCCACGAGGGCCTTCTCCCCGATGCCCGTGCCCTCCTCTACGAGAAGACGGTGGACATCCTCCTTTGGCAGTGGGAGCAGGTGAAGGCCGGGGGCGACGAACGGGCCCCCCGCCTGCGGCAACTGTTGCTGGAGGCCAACCGGACCGACGTGGACCTGAAGCGGGTGCTCTGGCAACTGGCCTTTGAGGCCCATCGGGAGGGAGGGGCTGCCGTCGCCGATATTGGGGAACTCCCGCTCCAGAAAGCGCTGGCGAGGTTGCACCCCCAGGAAAGCCGGGACTGGGCCCAGCAGGTCATAGAGGTGATGAAACTGCGGGCGGGACTCCTCCTGGAGCGGGCACCGTCGGTATTTGCTTTTCCTCACCGGACGTTCCAGGAGTACCTGGCTGGAGCACACCTCTCCAACCAGGCCGACTTCGCCCGACAGGCCGCGCAGTTGGTGGAGAAGGGCATCTTCTGGCGGGAGGCGATTCTCCTGGCCGTGGGGCGGCTGGTTTACCTGATCGGCGATACTGATAAGCCGCTGGCGCTGGTGGGGGAACTGTGCCCAGAACAGGAGATACCAGAACAGCCAGAACAGGAGGAAGAAGTGGCCTGGCGAAAAGCGTGGCTGGCGGGGGAAGTGCTGATGGAGGCCGGGCTAGATCGGATGAAGGGGAGCCAACTGGGGCAGGAACTGGTGAATCGGGTGCAGCATCGGCTGGCGAGCCTCCTGCAGTCGGGGCGGCTCCGCCCGGTGGAGCGCGCCGCCGCCGG
>DAOTWK010000384.1:0-12461 GCA_034435815.1 Anaerolineae bacterium
GTCCTCGCCCGGCTTAGCGCCGGTTCGTGCTCGGGCCGGAGCGTAGGGGAGTGCCATCGTTCGTAGTCAGGCACGAAGCGCAGCAGAGTGCCGTCTCGTTGTTCGTAGTCAGGCACAAAGCGGAGCGAAGTGCCGTCTTGGAGTGCAACTATGCCCAAACGTCTCTCCGTCATAGACGTAGACCGCTGCGTCGGGTGTCAATCCTGTATGTTCGCCTGCGCGCGGCGGCTGGGGGAGGGCGGCCTGAGCAGTGCCTGCATCGGCGTCCGCTCCGCCGGAGGCATCCGGCGCGGCTTCGTCGTCGTGGTCTGCCGGGCATGCCCGGACCCGCCCTGCGCGCGGGTCTGCCCTACCGACGCTCTGGTCCCCCGGCCCCCCGGCGGGGTCCGCCTGCGGGCTGAACTCTGCATCGGCTGCGGCAACTGCGTCCAGGCCTGCCCCTTCGGCGCCGTCTTCTGGGACGGGGGTCAGAATAAGCCCCAAATTTGCGTCTACTGTGGCTACTGCGCCCGCTACTGCCCCTACGAAGTCCTGGCGCTGGAAGACCTAACCCCTCCCTCAAACTCCCTCCCCTCTCCGTCTACGGAGAGGGAGGTGGCGGCGAAGTCGCCGGGGGTAGGGTGAGGAAGGAGTCCCCCATGCTCCCCAATGACCCTCTCCGTCGGGTTCTCTACATAGACCTCTCCCGCCGCCGCTTCCATACGGAGGACCGGCCCGACCTCTTTGCGGACGGCCTGGGCGGGGCCGGTGCAGCGAGCCGTCTCCTGGAAGAAGAATGCCCGCCTGGCGCCGATCCCCTGGGGCCGGAGAATCCCATCATCTTCGCCGTCGGGCCGCTGGTGGGCCTTTTCCCTATGGCCTCCAAGACGGTAGCTATGTTTAAATCCCCCCACACCGGCAACCTGGGCGAGAGCCACGCCGGGGGCCGCAGCGCCGTCGCCATCCGTATGGCCGGGTACGGTGCGGTCGTCCTGCGGGGCGCCAGCCCCACCCCTGTCTACCTGGTCGTGGATGGCGACGAGGTCTATTTCCGGGACGCTTCGGCCCTCTGGGGACTGCGCTCCAGCGACACCGTCGGGCGGGTTATCCGGGAGCGGGAGCGCGGGGCGGGAACCCGCACCATTATGCGCATCGGGCGGGCCGGGGAACGGGGCATCACCTACGCCTGCGTGGTCACTGAGACCTATCGCCACTTCGGGCGGCTGGGATTGGGCGCCGTCTTCGGGAGTAAAAGGTTGAAGGCCTTGGTCGTCTCCGGACGACGGTCGCTGCCGGTGGCCAACCCGCGCCTCTACCGGGAAGCGTACGATGACATCTTCCGGGCGGCGACCGAGTCCCCCCTGATGCAGAAGTACCACGAACTGGGCACCGCCATGAACGTCCTCCCGCTGGATGCCATCGGTGCGCTCCCCACCCGCAACCTCCGGTCGGGCCGGTTTGAGGGGGCGGAGGCCATCTCCGGGGAGAACCTGGCCCGCAATTACCTGGGCCGCCGGGTCGCCTGCGCCCACTGTCCCGTTGCCTGCATTCACCTGGCCGCGCTCCGTATCCCCTATCCCAACGACCCGTACTTCTACAAGACGGTCATGCTGGGCTACGACCACGAACCCATCTACGCCGTCGGCTCTATGCTGGGCATCGCGGACGTCTCCGGGATGTTGCAAGTGATGGACGAGACGGAGAGGGTGGGACTGGACGTGATGAGCACCGGTGTGGTGCTGGCCTGGGCGACGGAGGCGCTGGAACGGGGGCTCATCTCCCTGAACGAGACGGACGGCCTGATCCTGGCCTGGGGGGACTGGGAGACGTACATTCAGGTGATCGGGCGCATCGTGGACCCGCCCAACGATTTCTACCGGGCCCTGGGGCGGGGCGTGGAGTATGCGGCGTCCGTCTACGGCGGCGCTGACTTCGCCCTGGCCTTCGGCGGCAACGAGATGCCCGGCTACCACACCGGTCCGGCCACCCACCTGACCTATCTGACCGGCGCGCGGCACAGTCACCTGGATAGCGCCGGCTACAGCCTGGACCAGCGCGCTGCGGGGAAGGGGGAGAACCTGACGCCGGAGGGCGTGGCGGAGGCGTTGCTGGAGGAGGAGCGCTGGCGACAGGTGTTGGCGAGCCTGGTGGTCTGCTTCTTCGCCCGTGGGGTCTACACGCCGGAGGTGGTGACCCGGGCTCTGGCTGTGGCCGGCATGGAGCACTCCGTAGACGACCTGAACCGCATCGGCGCGGAGGCGCTGGCCCGCAAACACGCCTTCAAGGCCCGCGAGGGATTTGACCCAGCCCGTCTGCGCATCCCCCGCCGCATCCTGGAGACTCCTTCGCCGCTGGGGGCGCTGGAAGAAGGTTTCCTGTGGCGAGCCATTGCGCGGTTTTTTGAGGCGGGACGCGGATAGACACGGATAGACACTGGTGGACGCGGATAGACACGGATAGACACGGATGGACACGGGTGGACGCGGATGGATGCGGATTTTTCACCGCCCATTGACATCCCAGCCGTTTCGCAGCATAATTGAGCACAATTCCATCCACCGCAAGGGAAAACGGAGAGCGTAGAGACTCATCCTATCCCTGCGGTTCATACAAAGAGGAGCAAAGTGGTTCAGCCCAACCGTTATCTGACGACGGAGACCTCTCTTCAGCCGGTTGCGCCAGCCCGCCGGTGGGCCCAAGCGACCCGCGCCTACCTGGCCCTGACCAAACCCCTGCAGACGCTGCTCCTGCTGGTGACCGGCGTCTGTGCCTACGCGCTGAGCCGGCCCGGCACCATCCATTGGGGCGAACTGACCGCCGCCGGGCTGGCCCTGACCGGCGCCATTGCGGGCTGCACCGTGCTGAACATGATTCTGGACCGGGACATTGATGCCCGCATGGACCGCACCGTCCGCCGCCCGCTGCCCGCCGGCCGTGTGAGCGTGCGCGCGGCGCTGATTTTCGGCTTGGCTCTCTCTATCCCCGGGTTGGCGCTGGCTTGGGCCCTCTCGCCCCTCTTCGGCCTCATCGTCTCCCTGGGCTTCGGGATTGACCTGGGGGTGTACACCCTCTGGCTCAAGCGCCGGACGCCCCTCTCCATCCTCTGGGGCGGCATTTCCGGCGGCATGCCCGCTCTGGCCGGACGGGCGCTGGCGCTGGGGCGCGTGGACCTGGTGGGGATTCTCCTGGCGGCTGGCGTCCTCCTCTGGATTCCGGCACACATCCTGACCCTGGCCACCCACTACGCCCGCGAGTACTATCTGGCGGGCGTCCCTATCTGGCCCAATGTATACGGGCCTAAGGCGACCCGGCGGGTCATCGCCATCGCGACCCTGCTGGACGTGGCGGTCTTGGGGGCTGCCGGGTGGCTCCTGGGCATCCATCCTGTGACTCTGGGTGTCCTGGCCGCCCTGGGCACCGGCCTGACCGGGCTCAGCATCGCCGTCCTGATCCGCCCGACCGATCGGCTGAACTGGGTCCTTTTCAAGTTTGCCAGCCTCTACATGCTGGGCGCTTTCGTCTGCCTGACCATCGGCACCGTGCTGTAGAGATTAGCGCGAAGACACTCCGACCGGCCTGGCGGCCTGCACTCCGCTGACAAGTGCGCAACCCCTGTTTTTGTCTTCGTGTCTTTGGGGTCATTTCGGACCATGAGACTTCCGCCGACTGTTGAGGGCCGCTTCCTGGCGCGGGAGAATCGCTTCCGCGTCCGGGTGGAGGTGGACGGGCGCCTCGTAGCGGCTCACCTGCCCAATTCGGGCCGCCTGACGGAACTTCTGACCCCGGGGCGGCCCTGCCGATTGGTTCCTCATCCCGAGCCCCATCGCCGCACCCCGCTGGACCTTCTGCTGGTGGAGTACGCCGGGGTGCTGGTCTCCGTGGACGCCCGGCTGCCCGGGCCTCTTTTCGCCGAGGCGGTAACGGAAGGGCAACTGCCCGAATTCTCCGGGTTTATCCGTCTGGAGCGAGAAGTGCGTTGTGGAGAGAACCGCATAGATTTTCGGCTGGACAGCCCTGGCGGCTCCCTTTGGGTGGAGACTAAATCGGTGACGCTCGTGGAGGAGGGAGTGGCGCTGTTCCCAGACGCGCCGACCCTCCGGGGCCAGCGGCATCTGCGCCAGTTGGCCGCGCGGGCGGAACAGGGGGAACGGGCCGCGGTGGTCTTCGTGGTCCAGCGACCCGACGCGGAGGTCTTTATGCCCCATGCCCAGGCCGACCCGGCCTTTGCGGCCGCGCTGGCGGAGGCGGCCCGCGCCGGGGTGGAGGTCTACTCTTTCCGCTGCGAGGTCCGACCGGAGGAAATCCGCATCGTTGCTCCTGTCCCGGTCTTTCTTCCCTGACTTATCCTCACATTTCACCGTATGTTTCGCTCCACGTTTTGACTCTCCTCTCCCCTTCTGTTATAATTATCTCCAGCATTCCTACCCAGTATGGAGTAACTATGGCAGGAAAAGGAAAATTTGTTTTCGCCGGACTGCTGATTCTGGCGGCCGTCATCTACCTGATTATCAGCAACACCGGGAGCACGGCCCACTATTTCCTCACCATTGATGAACTACGCGCTATGGGCGACCAGGCGGTTGGTCGCAACCTGACCGTCTCCGGTGCTGTGCTGGGTGATTCCATCGTCTACGAACCTACCATTCCCCGGGTAACTTTCACCATTGTCCAGGTCCCCGCCGACCCGAAGGAGGTGGAGCGGGCAGGAGGCCTGGCGGCTGTCCTCAAAGCTGCGGTCAACAACCCCAACGCCCTGCGCCTGGAGGTCATCTACAACAATGCCAAGCCGGACCTGTTGCGACACGAGAGCCAGGCCATCATTCGGGGCCACTTGGGGGAGGATGGGCGTTTCTACGCCGATGAGGTGCTTCTGAAATGCCCCACTCGCTACGAGGAAGCGGTGCCGGACCAGGCGGAGGGGCCATAATGCTGGCGGAAGTTGGCACGCTGACGGTGGGGCTGGCGCTGGCGACGGCCCTCTATGCGGCGGTCGCTGCCCTTCTCTCTCTGCGCCGGAACGATTCCCGCTGGGCCGAAAGTGCCCGCAACGGCGTCCTGGCGACGGCGGGCCTCCTGGGGTTGGCCTTGCTCCTGCTCCTGGCGGCCTTCTTGACCGACCACTTTGAGATTCGCTACGTCGCCAACCACTCCAACCGTACCTTGCCCCTTTATCTTAAAGTCTCCGCCCTGTGGGCTGGGCAGGAAGGGTCGCTGCTCTTTTGGTCGTTCCTGCAGGCGCTATTTGCTGCGCTGGCTCTCACCTCTACTTCTACACCTTTGTTCTCCTCCTCTCCCGCCGGGCAGGAGAAAGGGAAGGGGTGGCCCGGAGGGCCGGGGGAGGGGGTGAGGGCGACCCTTCTCACCCTTATCACTGCTTTCTTCACTGGCATCACCCTCTTCCTGAGCAACCCCTTCGTCCGGTTGGACTCCGTCCCCGCCGACGGGCTGGGTCTCAATCCCCTCCTGCGCCATCCGGGGATGATTTTCCATCCTCCAGCCCTCTACCTGGGGTACGTAGCGCTGGCAGTCCCCTTCGCCTACGCAATAGCCGCTCTGATCACCGGCGAGGTGGAGGGCTGGACTCGCGCCGTCCGCCGCTGGACTCTGGCAGCCTGGCTCTTTTTGGGACTGGGGCTTCTCCTGGGCGCGCGTTGGGCCTACGACGTCCTGGGCTGGGGCGGCTACTGGGCCTGGGACCCTGTGGAGAACGCCGGCCTGATGCCCTGGCTCACTGCTACCGCCTTGCTCCACGGCGCCACAATGCAGGAGGAACGAAGGGGTTTCCGCATCTGGAACTTCCTGCTGGTCTCATTCTCCTACACGCTGGTCCTCTTCGGCACCTTTACCACCCGCAGCGGGATGATTCAGTCCGTCCATGCGTTTGCCCGCTCCAACCTGGGGCCTTACTTCCTGGCCGCCATCAGCCTGACGTTGGTCGGTTCCCTGGTCCTCGTCTTCCACCGGCGGCGTCTGTTGGAGGAGAAACGCCCCTCGGAAGATCTCTTTTCCAGGGAGGGACTTTTCACCCTCACGCTCATCCTCTTCGTCGTTCTAACCGGGTCGGTCTTGGTAGGGAGCCTCCTTCCCACCTTGACGGAGGCGTTGACGGGCCATCGCTTTGAAGCAACTCCAGACTGGTTTGACCGGGTGACCGGCCCCCAGTTCGCCGTCCTGACCCTCCTCCTGGCTCTCTGCCCTGTCGCGGGTCGGCAGCGGCTGGAGGCCCGACGGGTCGTCCCGGCGCTGGCTGGCGGCGCGGTCGCCGTGGGACTGGCAGCCCTCTCCGGTTTCACCCGTCCGCTTGCCCTCCTGGGTTTTGTTCTGACCGGCATGGCCCTGGGGACGGCGCTTGGGGAAATCGTTCGGGACGTCCTGGCCCGCAGCCGACGTGAGGGCGAGGGCTCCTTTACCGCTCTGGCGGTCCTCGTGGATCGGAATCGGCGAAAATACGGCGGCTACGTCGTCCACATAGGCATCGCCCTGATTCTGGTGGGCGTCATCGGCACCCGGATGTATCCCCTGGAGCAGAATGTAAGCCTGGTCGCCGGAGAGCCCGCCCAGGTGGGACGCTACACCCTCATCTTTGAGGAAGTCCGACAGGACCTTCCCACCAGTGACCGTCTCCCCACCTGGGCTGTCGTTTCCGTCTATCGGGACGGCGTGTACTGGGTCACCCTCCAACCCCGGCTGGAGCGATACGCCAACTTTGACCAGACGGTGACGATCCCCGCGCTGCGGGCCGGCCTGCGGGAAGACCTCTATGTCGTCCTGACCGGCTGGTCCGCCGACGGTGCGGTGGCGACGTTCAAGGTCTTCGTCAATCCTCTGGCATCATTCCTCTGGCTGGGCGGGCTGGTTTTCCTGGCGGGCGGCGCGCTGGCCTTCTGGCCTTCCTCTGCTGGCCTCCGCCTGACGGTGCCTCAAGCCCGGCGTCGGGCTCTCTGGAACACCCTGGGCTTGCTGGCGGGCGTGGCGGTCCTGGTCGCGGCAGGCGTGGCAATGTGGGGGCCGGGGCACGGCGCCACGGCCCAGCCATCGGGCCGCCCCCTCCCTGGCCAACCCGCCCCCGACTTCACCATGACCCTGCTGGATGGTTCCACCTTCTCTCTTTCCGGACAGCGCGGGCAGGTCGTCGTGCTCAACTTTTGGGCCTCCTGGTGTCCGCCCTGCGAGGTGGAGGCCCCCGACTTTCAGGCCGCCTGGGACGAGTACCGGGAGAAGGGCGTGGTTTTCGTCGGAGTGGCCTACAAAGACGAGGAAGCGGCGGTGCGGGACTTTCTGACCCGGCATAACCTGACGTATCCGGTCGGTCTGGACCTGACGGGTCGGATTGCTGGTCTCTACGGCATCACGGGTGTCCCGGAGACCTTCGTCGTGGACGCAGAGGGCCGGGTGGCTCGCTTCTACATCGGCCCGGTGACGGCGGACCAGTTGCGGGCTGTGCTGGGCGGGCTGTTGCGCTGATTGGAAATCAGCCTTGCTTAGGCGCTCTGCGCCAGGCGTCAACCTGCGTTGGCCTCTCAGCCGACGCAGGTCGGCTGTTGGCCGCAGGCCCAGGAAGGCCGCCTTCAGTCGGCGCATCAGCCTCCCTGGGCGTTTTGCGCCGGGCGTCAACCTGCGTCGGCATTCTCTCGGCACAGATGAGGTGAAGAATGAGTTTCGGCTCCGTGCTGGTCGGATTGGCCCTGGCCCTGGTCGTCGGGGCGTGGCTGGCCCGGCCCTTCCGCCGCGCCGCCGACCCCCACCGGGCAATAGAGTACTGGGTGACGCGGGCCCGCGCCGCCTCGTTCGCGGTCAGACACGAAGCGGAGCGAAGTACCGTTCAGAATGAAGTCAACTTCTGCCCCCGCTGCGGGCGACGCGTGGGCCCGGAGGACCGCTTTTGCGCCCGCTGCGGCGCACCGCTCCGTTCGTAAACGCGCCGGATATTAGAGGGCATACAGGGATGAGAAGAATAATCGTTCTGCTCCTGATGCTTCCCTTTTGGCTGGCCTGGACCCCGGCCCCCCAGGAGGGCGTGACGACGGAGGACCCGTCCGGAATTGTTGTCACTCAACTGCATGTCTTCCTGCGGCGGACCGGAGACCGGCTGGATGTTCGCGAGTTCTACCTGATCAGCAATGTCGGTGACCAGACCTACGTCGGCCAGGAGGATTCCCAGACAGGCCGACGGCACACGCTGACCTTCACCCTTCCGCCCAACGCCGCGGATCTGGAGGTTGTGGAACCTGCAGAGGAGCACTGGGTGAGGATAGACGGGGGCCTCGCATACACCGAACCCATCCCGTCCGGAGATGTCCCTCTGGAACTTGCCTTCCGGTACACCCTTCCTTTCGCGGAGGAAATGGAGGTAGAACGGGCCTTCCCAGTGCAGGTCGCATCGCTGGGAATTCTGACCCTCGGCGGAGACCTGGCCGCAGAGGGGAGCGCCCTCGCGTCGGGCGGGGTAATGGATACCAGCCAGGGCCCTGTTAGGGTCTATACTGCAGGCCCTCTTGCAGCAGGCCAACCGGTCCGCTTCCGGGTGCGGACGGAGCCTTTGGAGGTCGCTCTGACCTCGGCCCCGTCGGCCCCGACGGCCCGACCATCCCGCAATCCGACGGCGGAGATCGCCTTCGGCCTGGTGGCGCTGGCGGTGGCGGCTGTGGCGGTCTATGTCCTGCTGCGGCCCCCGATCCCTGGTCCTGTTCCGGCCTCCATCCGCTCGCGGATAGAGGCTATCGCCGCGCTGGACGAGGACTATCAGGCCGGACGTCTGGATGAGAAGGAATACCGGCGTCGGCGAGAAGCGCTGAAGCGGGAGGCGCTGGAGAAAGTAAAAATAGAAGGCGATTAGAAAGTGGCAACCCGTGCCGAAGTCCTGGCGGGAATGCATTCGTAATCCCTCAACTGCGCTTCCAGGCCCTTCCCGTAGCGGACAAAGCCCCTTCTGTGGCCAGGTGACTCTCGCCAGGTCTTTGCGCTCCGGCTTCTATGGGCTTCCCGCTCTCATTCCTGAAACGGTAATGGATCTGCAAAAACTGCGGTTATGAACAGCGTTGATGTCAGGAATCTCTCCAAATCCTTCGGCCCTCACACTGCCCTGGCAGGAGTGACCCTCTCTATCAGCGCGGGGGAATTCGTCACGCTGGTGGGGCCCAACGGGGCTGGCAAGACCACTCTCCTGCGGATTCTGGCGACGCTGCTCCGCCCCACCTCGGGCACTTTCCGCATCGCCGGTTTAGACCCCGCGCGGGACGGGCCCGAGATCCGCCGCCGTATCGGTTTTCTTTCCCACCGGACCCTTCTATACGATGACCTGACCGCCGAGCAGAATCTGCGCTTTTATGCCCGTATGTATGGCCTCCCCGACGTGTCTGCCCGTATTGACGAACTCCTGGAGCGGGTAGGCCTGGCCGACCGCCGCCATGACCGGGTGCGGACTTTCTCCCGGGGGATGCAACAGCGGCTGGCGGTCGCGCGCGCGGTCCTCCATCGCCCGTCCATTCTACTGCTGGACGAGCCGTACACCGGGCTGGACCCCCACGCGACCGACGCGCTGAGCGCGCTTCTGGGCGAACTGGCAGGGGAAGGATGCACCCTCCTCCTGACTACCCACGACCTGGAGCGCGGGCTGGCTGCAGGCGACCGAATCATTGTCCTCTTCCGGGGACGGGTGGTATATGATGCCTCTACTGCTGAAACCGACCCCGCAACCTTCCCCGATACCTACCGTCGTCTGACCGGTGTTGGGTAGGGTAGATTCTCGCGAATGTAGTGCGGGCTGTGAGTCTGCAATGCCCCGTTTCTAACGCAAATTTAATAGATAGCCATTGACTTTATGTCCGAACTGTGATATAATAACGACGGAAAGCACCCGTTGGGCGAGGAGGAGCCCATGTACGAAAACTTGGTCTATCTGGATAATGCCGCCGCCACCCGCCTGGATGAGCGGGTTCTGGAGGCGATGAAGCCGTATTTTTTTGACGTCTATGCCGTGGCGACCTCCCAGTTTGGGTACTCCATCGGTCTGGACGCCCGAGAAGCGCTGGATAGTGCCCGCACCCGCATCGCCGCCGCCTTAGGTGCCAACCCCGACGAATTCATCTTCACCTCCGGCGACACCGAGTCCAGCAACCTGGCCATCAAGGGCGTCGCGTTGGCGCTGGGAGAGAAGAAGGGCCGCCACATTATCACTTCTCCCATTGAGGACTTTCCCGTCCTCCACTCCGTCCGAGCGCTGGAGCGCCAGGGCTTCCGGGCCACCTATCTCCGGGTGGACGAGACCGGGCGGGTGGACCTGGACCACCTGCGAGAGTCCATCACTCCGGAGACCATCCTGGTCTCCATCCAGACGGCTAACCAGGAGATCGGGACACTTCAGGACATCAAATCCATCGGTGAAATCTGCCGGGAGAAGAGTGTCCTTTTCCATACTGACGCCACCCACGCGTTCACCCGTGTCCCGCTGGATGTCCGGCAGATTCCGGTAGACCTGATTACCGTCTCCGCGCACACCATTCATGGCCCCAAAGGAATTGGAGGCCTGTACATCCGCAAGGGGACACCCATCCGGAAAATCCTGGACGGTGGTTTCCAGGAGTTTGACCTGCGGCCCGGCGTGGAGAACATCCCCGGAGCGGTCGGCTTCGCCACGGCGGTGGAACTGGTGACCCCAGGGGAGACGGAACGTCTGCAGAAGATGCGGGACCGCCTCCTGGAGCGACTGCTCAGCGAAGTCCCCCACACCCGCCTGAACGGTCACCCTGTCTATCGGCTCCCCCACAATGCCAACGTCTCCTTCCGGTTCATTGAGGGGGAGTCGCTGCTGTTGCATCTGGATATGCGTGGTTTCGCCGTCAGCACCGGCTCTGCCTGCTTCAGCCGTTCTCTGGAGGCCAGCCACGTCATCCTGGGTATCGGCGGCGACCACGAGCGGGCCCATGGCTCCGTCCGCTTCACCTTCGGGCGCTACAATGAGGAGGAGGACGTGGACCGCGTCGTGGAGGCCGTTGCGGAAATCGTCCGGGAACTCCGGCGCATCAGCCCGCTGGGGAAGGAATAGGGAGCAGGCGCAGATCGCAAGTCGCAGAGAGCACAGAATACGCAGTACGCAACACATACTACGGACCACTTTTCACGGAGGAACCGATGCCACTGCCCTACAGTGAAATTGTCATGGAACACTTCCGCAACCCACGCAACGTGGGACGGATTGAGGATGCAGACGCTAAAGCCATAGAGGGGAGCCCTGCTTGCGGCGATATGGTCGCCGTCTACCTGAAAGTAGACCCCGAAACTCAGATTATCACCGACATTAAGTTTGAATCCTACGGGTGTGCCTCCAACATCGCCACAGGGTCCATCATCACCGAACTGGCGAAAGGGAAGACGCTGGAGGAGGCAAAGAAAATCTCGTGGGAGGAGGCTTCCAAAGCCCTGGGCGGGCTCCCGCCAGTGAAGGTTCACTGCTCCGTTCTGGCGGTGGACGGCCTGCGGGCAGCGATCCAGAACTACGAGGAGCGGCACGGCCTGGTCAAGGAGCGAGAGCCCACCACGGTGGAATTCGTCCGTAAGCGGTTGAAGCACGTCATGAACCCGGTGGTGGGGCTGGACATCGTCCGCACCAAACTGGTCAAGGAGATAGAGGTGCGGGACGGAGTGGTCCGGGTAGTCCTGGACCTGCCGCAGGACCACATGTTCGCCGCGGCGATGAAGGAAGACATTGAGGAGAAACTGGGCCACCGCTGGGATGTGAAGCAGGTCATCGTGGAGTTTACTGAATAGAAGCGCCGGGCATCTTTATGGTGCCTGGCACTTGCTATAGGAGGGATATTATGGCCGAGATTCTGGTGGATTGCCGGGGAGAGACTTGCCCGGTGCCCCTGGTGGAGACCCGTAAGGCTATCCGCCAGGCCCATCCGGGCGACATCATCGTTGTCGTTGGTACCCACCCCGCATCGCGGGAGGAAATCCCGATGGCGGTGCGGGCGCTGGGGCTGGAACTTTTGAGCGTGGAGGGGACGGAGACGGATTGGACCATCCGGATCCGCCGATAGGAGGGCATCATGGCGGAGCGAGTGACCATCGTCCTCCACAGCGGGGATATGGATAAAGTCTACAGCGCGCTCATTATCGGCACGGGCGCGCTGGCGATGGGCATGGAGGCTTCCATCTTCTTTACCTTTTGGGGCCTCCAGCGGCTGAAGAAAAGCGGCCTGGAGAAGGGGCCCCTTTCCAAAATGAACTTCCTGGGCCTGGGGAAGTGGATGGTCCGCCAGCGGATGAAGAAGGCGAACGTCGCCACCCTGGAACGGCTGATGCGGGATTTCAAGGAACTGGGAGGCAGGGTCATCGCCTGCGAGATGACGATGGAGATTATGGGCATCCGCCGGGAGGACCTGCGGGAAGATTGGATTGACGCCTATGGGGCCGTCGGCACCTACATCCAGGACGCGCGCGGCTCCCAGATTACGCTGTTTATTTGATTTTACCGCAAAGAC
>DAOTWK010000385.1:0-3034 GCA_034435815.1 Anaerolineae bacterium
GGGGGAACTGCCCGGCCGCCTGGAGGCCGTCCACCGGAAACGGGAGGAGCAGGAAGCGGAACTGGCCCGCGTCGTCCAGGCGGTCGCCGAATGGGAGGCGCGCCGCCAGGAGGCCAGCCGCGCGGCCGACCAGGCCGCCGCCGGCCTAGCTCAGGCGGAGGCCCCTCTGGCTCAGGCCCGCACCGACCTGGCATTGGCCCGCCAGGCGCTGGAGAACGGGCGCGCAATGCTGGCCCGCGAGCAGTCCGCACTAGAACGAATTCAACGGGAGTCCGGGACCCGACGCGCCCGTCTGAGCGAACTGACGCGGGAGCGGAAAGCAGTCAGCGAGCGCCTGGAAGTCCTCCGGCAAGAGACAGCCCGTCACGAAGAGGCGCTCCGGCAGGCCCGCGCCCGCATCGGCCCGGCGGAGGAGGAACTGAACCGGCTGACTGCCGAACAGGACGCGGCCGAAGCCGAAGAACGACGCCTCGCCGCCCGCATCCGTCAGGCGGAGGAGAGATGGAACGCGGCCCGCCTGGAGGTCTCCCGCGCCCAGGACCGCCTGACCCGTCTCCAAGAGCGCATCCAGGAGGACCTGGGACTGGTGGACCTGGAAGTGCGCGGCGGCGTTCGGCTCCAGCAGCCGCTGCCGCTGGAGCCGCTGGTCACTTCCCTGCCCGTAGTGGAGGCCCTGCCGGAGGGATTGGAGGAAGAGATTCACCGCCTCAAGGCCCGTCTGCGTCAACTGGGGCCGATCAACCCCGGCGCGCCGCAGGAGTACGCCGAAGTGAACGAGCGCTACCGCTTCCTCTCCGAACAGGTCGCCGACCTGGAGGCGGCGTCGGCCCGGCTGCGCGCTGTCATCGCCGACCTGGACCGGATGATGGAACAGGCATTCCGGGAGACTTTTGAGGCCGTTGCCCAGGCTTTTGAGGAGAACTTCACCCGTCTCTTTAACGGCGGGTCGGCCCGCCTGGAACTGACCGACTCCGACGACCCGGCCCGGACCGGCGTGGATATCCTCGCCCGTCCTCCCGGGAAGCGGCTACAGAGCCTGGCCCTCCTCTCCGGCGGCGAGCGGGCCCTGACCGCCGTCGCCCTCATCTTCGCCATTCTCAAAGTCCGCCCCACTCCCTTCTGCGTCCTGGACGAGGTGGACGCAATGCTGGACGAGGCGAACGTGGCCCGCTTTCGGGACCTGCTGACGGAACTGGCGCAGCGTACCCAGTTCATTGTCATCACCCACAACCGGGGCACCGTGGAGGCCGCCGACACCGTCTACGGCATCTCTATGGGCTCCGACGGCGTCAGCCAGGTCCTCTCTTTGCGGCTGAACGGAACAGAGGACGCGGTAGACGCGGATAGACGCGGGTAGGCGCGGATATACACGGATATACACGGATATACACGGATATACACGGACAAACACGGACCAACGCGGATAAACACCGACAAACACGGACTAACACGGATAGACGCGGATAAGCGGATAAACTCGGATGTTATTTAACCCAGAGAACGCGGAGAACTCCGAAAATCTCTGCGTCCTCTGCGATCTCTGCGGTAAAGGGGAATCCAATGACGAAAGTGGCGGTTCTCACCACGGGCGGGACGGTGGCGATGCGCCACGACCCGGCGCGCAGGGGCGCTGTCCCGGCGCTGAGCGCGGCCGACCTGGCCGCCGTCCTGCCGCCCGGCGCCCCGGAACTGGTCTTGGAAGAAGTCTGCAACCTGCCCAGTTCCCATTTCACTCTGAGCGACCTCTGGCGCATCCGGGAGCGGGCCGCCGCATGGGCAGCGAACCCGGAGGTCTCGGGCGTCGTCATCTCTCATGGAACGGACACATTGGAGGAGACGGCCTACCTGCTGGACCTGACCGTCCCCGGTGAGACGCCCCTCGTGCTCACCGGCGCAATGCGGACGGCCTCGGAGGTCGGCGCGGACGGTCCGGCCAACCTCTGGGCGGCGGTGCGGGTGGCGGCCTCTCCCCGAGCGCGCGGACTGGGCGCGCTGGTCGTCCTGAACGACGAAATCCACGCCGCGCGCTTCGTCACCAAGACCGATACCCTCTCCCCCGCTACCTTTCAGTCCCCTGGCTGGGGGCCGCTGGGCCGCGTGGAGGGCGACCGGGTGCATATCCCCTGGCGTCTGGCTCGGGAGGTCATCCCCTGCTTGGGCCTGGAGGAGCGGGTGGTGCTGATCAAACTGGCCGTCGGGATGGGCGCGGAGATGCTGGAGGACGCGCTGGCGCGGGGCGCACGGGGCGTGGTCATAGAAGCGCTGGGGGCCAGCCGGGTTCCTCCCTGGTGGCTCCCCGTCATAGAGCGGGCCCTGGCGGAGGGCGTGGCCGTGGTGATTGCCAGCCGTTGCCCCTCCGGGCGGGTCTGGGACGCCTACGGCTACCCCGGCGGCCACCGGACCCTGCGGGAGATGGGTTGCCTCTTCTCTCCGGGCCTGAACGGCCCCAAGGCCCGTATCCGACTGATGGTTGTCCTGGGCGCGACGCGAGACACCACAGAGGCCGTTGCGCTGTGGAACGGAAATCCGGATGGAGGAGAACACAGATGTCCGTAGAGTTTGTCCTCGTGTATCTCATTACGTTCGTCCTGTTTCTGGACACGCACGGCCTCTCTCCACTGATAGCACCGTATGCTCGTACACTGGGGGCCTCCGTCGGCCTCATCGGGTGGGTTGTCGGCGCCTTCTCGGTGACTAACTTTCTGGGGAATCTGGGCGGCGGGATGTGGACGGACCGGGTGGGGCGAAAACTGCCCCTGGTCGTGGGACTGCTGGCGGTGGGGACGGCGCTCCTGGTCTACCCGGCCCTTTCGTCGCCCTATGCCCTGCTGGTGGTTCGGGCGTTGCACGGCCTGGGGAGCGCGCTGGTGGCCCCTGCTTGTCTGGCCTACCTGGGTGATGCCTCCATGCCCACTGCCCGGGGCCGGACGATGGCCCTCTACGGCGTCGCCTATGGCATGTCCGGCCTGGTCGGCCCGCCGCTGGGGGGCTTGATCCGGGACCGGCTGGGTTTTCCCGCCGTCTTCCTCGGTCT
>DAOTWK010000386.1:0-10947 GCA_034435815.1 Anaerolineae bacterium
GCGGGCCGGAAGGCCCGCCCCGGCCCTTTCCGTACTAATAGTTGCGCATCACCAGCGGAAGATAGACCTCTCCCTGTACCGGCAGGATCAGCAGATCATAGAGGGCGTCGCAGTACCCTCCGTAAGTAGAGCCCAGGGGGGTCATTTCCAGATAGTAGGTCCCAGCACCCGGCGGTGTCCACCAAAACGAAATAGACCGCTCCCGACCCCCATAGCCCAACCAGTCCTCCCGAAGGTTCATCTCCGCATCGTATAGATGCACCCGCATCGCCAGTCCCATTCCCATGTTGAACATCTTGAGGAGGTATGGCGTTCCTGTATCCACATCTTCCTGTGGAACGGTGAAGGTGACCCAGTGGGTATCGGTGTCGGTGTGGAAGGTGTGAGACTGAACGCGGTACCAGAATTTCCCCGGGGAGCGCCCGGGTGGCGGCAACGGCACAGGCGGGTGGCGAATCCCCGGAGTGCTGTATCATAGCAGCGATGCTTGGCTGGCGGGAAAGAATATCCAGCGCGCCTGGCGCGGCCCCTTTCATGGCAATGTCGTGCAGGTCGGGCCGAATCTCATACCCGGCGATAATCCCTCCAGCCCCCAGTCGCTCCAGTTCGGTCAGGATGGGTCCGGCCTGCCGGTAAGTCAGGCTGCGGGCGCACGCGGCGGCCTGCTCGGGGGACAGGTTGGGCGGGACCGTCGCCGGTTCCAACCGGGGGAGAGGGAGCGCAAGCAGATAGTCGGTGGTGGGAAAAGAGGCGGGCTCTACGGTGGGTTAAGCGAGGGTAAGGGAAGGGCGGACAGCCGATGCGGATATAGAGAGCAGGGAAAGAAGAGCAAGAAGGGCCCCCACCACCATCGCGCCGATCAGGAAGCGGTACCGTTTCATCGGAGTAACTCCTTCGGGACAGATGGAGTGGACGGGTTCAAAAATAATGAGCATCAGCAACTGATTACGGTTTAATGAGGGGGTAGTGGGCGGCTTCGCCGCGCCATAAACCCCTACCTCTACAGCAGGGACACCCCCAGCCACCCGGCCAGGGCCAGGAAGACCAGCGCAGTGCCCAGTTTGACCGCCGCCGTCCGTTTCTGGAGAAACAGGCCCAACTGCATAGAGGTGGTGCCGAAATAGGTGAGGACGAAGACGACGCCCAGGGGCAGGATGAAGGCCAGGTTGTAGAGCAGGAGGTAGGCCACTGCGCGGGCGCGCAAGGCAGGTACACTGACCACGAAGACGATGGTCGGCAGATAGAGTTGTCCCGTGCAGGCCAGTTCCAGAAGCGAGATCACCAACCCGGTGACGAATGCCCCCAGAATGTAGGCCGGCATCCGCTGTCCCTGCCGGACGACAGCGCGGGCCTGCTTTTTCAGCCGGTCTGGGAGGCGCAAGGTCATTTTCTCTATCCGGCCCCGCCGCGCCTTCAGGAAGTCCACAAAACTGAGCACCGCCAGTACCAGGCAGAAGAGCGCAGTCAGCCCGTAGAGCCAGCGGCCCGCCAGGGTCAGCGTATTTCCCAGGAGGTCCAGGAGTTTGTAAACCCCCAACCCCACCGTCAGGTAGGCCAGGAAGACGCCCCCGGCGAACGCCCCGCCCACGGCCAAGACCTGCCGTCCTTTATATCCCCCGGCGGCCAGATATGCGATGAAGAAGATGAGGGTGGCGAACGCGCAGGGGTTCAACCCGTCCACCAGCCCTGCCAGGAGGACGGTGAGCGGTCCCAGGGCGCGAAAGCGCTCCACCAGTCCTGCCAGTCCCGTCTCCGGGTTAAAGTTCACCCAGACCTTCTCCGCGCCGGTGGCCGCGTACTTTTCCACCAGCGCCTGCAGGTTCTGGGGGGTAATCTCCCGATCGCCGATGAGCGCGTCGTCCCCGATGAAGAGGGCGGGAGTGTGGAACTCCGACCGTCCGGCCCGCTCCGCCAGCCACTGGGCCAGAGCGGCCTGCTCGTAGATGTTGAACTCTTCCACTACGAGTTGCGGGTAGCGCTGGCGGATGTAGCGAATGTCCGCCTCGGCGCGGCTGCATTCCTGGCAGCCGACCTGGTAGAAGTAGGCGGCCCAGATGGGGGCCCGGGTCTCGCAGGCGGCGACCTCCTCGGGGGAACAGATTCCAATTCCCCCCGGTTCCACACCTATGCCGGGGCCTGCAGGCGGACTGCTGACGCCGTTCAGCGCGCCCGCCAGGCCGGGGATGGGAGGAAAGTCCGCACCGGTCTCCGCCAGGCATTTTTCCACCAGGCATGGCAACTGCTGACGGGCCTCGTCCTCCCCAATCAGAATCTGGTCGCCAATGACAATGGTGGGCAGGCCCCGCTTCTCCGGCGCGATGCCGAAGTACTCTTCCGTTCGCACCAGCAACTCGTAGGCGGTGGGGTCGCCGATTTCTAGGTAGCGGATATCCAGCCGACCCGGGTACTTCTCCTCCAGCGGTTTCAGGACATCCCGCTCCACTGCCTGGCAGTGGGTGCAGTCCACCGAATAGAAGTACAGGATGTGGATAACGGGCCCGTCGGGCGCAGGGGATGCCCCCGCCGGGCGCGCTTGCAGGAAGAAGATGCCGCTGATAGCAAGGAGAAATGTCGCCAGGAACAGAAGCCTATCGTGCTGTTTGCTCATCGTTTTTCTAACCGGTAGATTCCGAAGTGTGTTCCAGCGCAGAGATAATGGTCCCTTCTGTGGGATGGATGGGCTGGTTTTGGACGTAGCGCGCAAGCCGGGCCAGTTGCCGTTCACCGAAGGAGACCCCGCCGTACTCGTTTTGCCAGGCAAACTGAGAATCGGGTCGGATAGCGTGATTGACGAGATGGGAACTGTTGCCCTTGACCTCGCCGATAAGGCGAATCTATGCCAGCATCCCCCGGATGATAATATCCACTGCCTCGTCCTCGCTCAGGCCCCGGGCCATGAGGGTTTCCAGTTCCTTGCGGCTCACGGAGCCAATAGCGGCCTCGTGGGTCACCCGAGCCTGGTCGTGGCGGACGATGACGACCGGGGTATTGCGGGCAACCGCCTCGCCCCGGACAATTTCCGTGCAGTCCATATGGCCGCGCGCGCCGGGGGCGTTCCCCTCCGTCGTTGTATAGACCTCGCCGATGGCCCGGTCCCGCACCGCAATGCGAGTCTTCGTCAGCCCTCGGGCCTCGGGACCATTCAGGCGAATGGTCTCTTCCGCGCGGATGTAATCTTCGCCCATCCCGTAGGCCTTGACTGTCAGTTCCGCCACTCCGCGCGCGCTCACATCCACTTCCATCCGGATTTCCATCCGGCCCACCCGCCCGTGGGTCAGGTTGAACTCGTTCTCAAACCGGCCTCCCTCCTCCACGATGACGTGGCTGGTGGGGAGGACCTGAACACCGCCGTGGGGGCCGTGGTAGTGGGCCTCGGTGTAGCGCATCGTCGCCCCGGGCCCGATGCGGACCGTCGCATCCATAATGTGCTGCAGACTCACCGCGTTGGGGAAAGTGCAATGGGCCAGAAAACCCACCTCTGCCCCTTCGCCAATCTCAAACGTCGGCAGGATTTCCTGGATGCCCTCTTGAGGGACCATCCCGAAGCAGAGATGGACGGGATACTCCACGCGTGTGCCCGGGTCCACCCGGATATGGGCCTGGATGCCGGTGGGGGTCTCTTCGGCCTCAATGTGGACGCCCGGGATTTCGTTGACCCAAAGGACCCGGTTGGCGCTGATGACGGCGCTGGCGATGCGGTCGGATTGGAGGGCAGAGACTTTGCCGCCAGCGGCCTCATAAGCCCGCAGGATGGCCTCAAAGTCGCGCGCCCAGCCGGGGTCGCGCCGGGCCAGGAGAGAAGCGGGGGTGACGGGCGCGGTGTGAGCCTTCATTCGCACACCCCCCGGGTGACGACCTCCTTGTAGGTATCGCCATTGACCGGCTCCCAGGGCTGAGCGCCCAGCGTCTCCTCGTGCGGACGGCAGCGCTGGGCGAAATAGGCACGCACTTCGTCCGGGCTGCCCGTTTTGACGACGGTCCCACCACACATCAGGCTGGCTCGGTCGGCGGCGTCAGCCATTTCGTCCCGGTGGGTGATGAGCAGGACGGCGGTCCCCTCGGCGGCCATCTGCCGGATCAGACCGGCGATCTCCTCTACGCCCAGGACGTCAATCCCCGAATCGGGCTCGTCCAGAATGGCCAGGCGGGGGCGCATAGCGTAGACAGCGGCCAGTTCTATCCGTTTGCGCTCGCCGCCGGAGAGGGTCGGGTCTACGGGGCGGCCCAGGTAGGCGGCGGGAGCCAGAGCGACAGCCCGCAGCGCCTCCTCCACCCGGGCAAGAGTGGGCTCTTTCATCCCCAGCGCGATGTAGTCGCCGGTCCGCAGTCCCTCAAAGCGGGCCGGCTCCTGCCAGGCCAGGGTGATGCCCCGCCGGGCTCGCTCCGAGACGGGGAGGTCGGTGATGTCCTCGCCGTCAAACAGGATACGGCCCTGAGCCGGGCGATAGCCCGCGCAGCCCATCAGCGTGTAGGCCAGACTGCTCTTGCCGGAACCGTTCAGCCCCAGGAGGACGTGCACCTCGGCGGGATAGACGGTCAGGTTGACCCCCCGGAGCACTTCCGCACCAGGGCGATGGACGCAAAGGTTTTCTACAACCAGTAACGGATTCATAAAAGACATACCTCATATCGCAGGTCGTAGGGTCTGTGGTTTATAGGATACCACAGGTCGGCAGTTTCTGCCAGGAGCGGTCTATCCACTGGCGGACCCGCCGGGGCATTTCGTCCCGGTTCTCCACGGTCACCTCCCAGAGAGTGACGGTGGGCAGGGCCTTCAGTGCGTCCGTCCAGGGGTTAGGGTGGGCCATCACCGTTGCCAGGACGGTGTGCGGGCCGCTGATGGCCTGCAGGACGGCCTCCTTGAACGGCCCACAGAAGAGTTCCATCTTGCCAATTTCATCCACCACCACCAGGCGTTGCTCCCGCATTGCCCGCTGCAGCGCGGCCACCCCTATCCGCGCAATGGCCTCCACGTCCACCCCGTAGCGGCCCACGCGCGGGTAGCGAGGACCGCGAAACTCCACATGGGCCATCACCGTCTCCTCCCCGTCCAGGGTGATCAGACGGAATCCCTTGCGGCCTCCGGGCCCTCGAATCTCCTCGGTATAGAATCCCCCGGCCCGGGGGCCCAGCGCCTCCACCACCGCTTTGATGACCGTTGTCTTGCCGATACCGGGTCGTCCGGTCAAAAGCAACGTCTGCCCCATCGTCCTCCCTGACTACAGACCATAGATTACCGACGACTGACCAGGGTGTGTCCCAAAATCGTCGGCCTTCCTTTGCCCCTTGCCTGGCAGTTTGCCGTCGGGCTCAATGGCAAAGCCTCCTTCGGGGGCCGAAAACTCCTGCCGGGTGGCTCGTCTTATCCTCTGCATTTCGTGGGGCACTGCAAATGTTTGTTTTTGCTATCGTCCGTTGTCCATCAGCGCGTCCAGTTCCCGTTCCTGCTCCGGGTCCAGGGGCGGCACCTCGTGCTCTGCCAGTATACGCTCGGCTTCTGCCTGGGCCCGTTCGGCCAGGCCCTCCCGTCCCGTGCGTTCCCATTCCTCCCAGGGGCGCCGCTCCGCCAGACGGCTCGTCAGAATCTCCCCGGCGCGAAGGTAGCGGACGGTATGGCGTTGACCGAGGAAGTTGCGGGGGCCTTCCATCACGGCGGCGATTACCTCCACCGCCAGCGCGTCTTCGTCCACCGTGATACCCCGCAGAAGCCGCCGGATAGAGCGCGCGATTTCGTTATCGCAGACCATCTGGGCATAGGAGCCCATCACCCCGGCGGCCATCTCGCCGATGCCGGAGAGTTCGTCCGCGCCAGCCAGCGCCGGAATGGCCGCGTTCAGGGCCCGCTCGTAGCCGCTCTGGATGTCCAGCGTGTGGGCGTTGGTGGAGAAGCCATAGACGTTGACAGGGAGCCCGTAGCGGTGGCCAATCTGAACGGTTGCAGCAGAGGCTATGCCCAGTTCCACTCCGCCCCAAACCGAGAGGCCGGAGCGAGGCTCCATCATAGCCAGCCGTCCGCAGTAGAAGACGGGCAGGCCCGGGCGCGCCAGTTGGGCCAGCACGATAGACACCAGCACCTCCGCGTTCTGCTGGGCCAGCGCGCCCGCCAGCGATAACGGCGCCGTCGCCCCGGCGATGGGGCAGGGTAGGGGGCCCAGCGGGATGCCCCGCCGCGCCGTCTCCAGAATCGCCCCGACCACATCGTCCGGAAAGAAGAGGGGGCTGACGGGAGAAATCCCCAGCGTGAGTACCTCCTCCGGCGGGCCGACGACGGAGGCCATTCGGGCGATTTGCCGGACCTCCTCCGCTGTCTGGACCCCGGGGCCATGGACGGGTTTGGTGGTGCCGGAGAGGGTGTGGCGGTACATTGCCCGGGACATCAGCGGGCCGGGGACATCCTGGGGGGTGAAGAAGGGCGTCACCGCGGTCACGCCGTCCAGCGCGTCCAGGAGGCGGGCGCTATCCCGCACATCCTGGACCGTGGCCGGTCGGCGCTTTCCGGTGCGGGGGTCATAGACGTCCCTCGCGCCGCCCACGTTGTGCCAGGAAAGGGAGCCATCCCCCAGGGTTATCCGCTGGCCGCCCCGGCCGCGCAGAGTCACCTGGCGGGGAGACTGCGCGATGGCCCACTCCACCAGGTCCGACGGAATCCGCACCTGGTCTCCGTGGACCACTGCTCCGGCCCCCGTCAGCCGTTCCCGCCCTTCCGAATGGGTCAGGACGACGCCGACCTCCCATAGAATGCGCAGGGTAGCCTGGTGGATGGCCTCAACTTCGGAATCGTTCAGGAACTGGAGCGCTGGAAGTGTTGACATTCTCGCCCGTTCATTATACACTCCCACCGGGGGCTGTCAATGGAAGTTGCACGTGACTTATTTAACCTTTCCTTAACATTCCCTTCTTATGCATTTAACGATGGCCGGTTATGATGGCGGTAGAACCCTGAAAGAAAGAAGGAGGAGATGAAAATGCCCCGCAACCTTCGTCTGTCCATTCTCTTTGTGGCTGTGCTGGCCCTGGTCGCGGCCTGCCAGCCGGCCCCCACTGCCACCCCGACCCCGCAGGTCTTTGTGACCGTGGTGAAGGAGCGGGAGGTGGTGGAAATCACCCCGACCCCTGGCCCGGTGGAGGGAACCATCCTGGTGGATGGCTCCAGCACGGTTGCCCCCATCACGATGGCCGTCGCGGAGGAGTTCCAGAAACAGTATCCTGAGGTGCGTGTGCCCGTGGGCATCTCCGGCACCGGCGGCGGCTTCAAGAAGTTCTGCCCCGGGGAGACCGACATCTCCAACGCGTCCCGTCCGATTAAGAAATCGGAAATGGAGGCCTGTGCAAGCAACAATGTTGAGTTCATTGAACTCCCTGTTGCCTTTGATGGCTTGGCGGTGATGGTCAATCCCCAGAACGACTTCGTCACCTGCCTGACGGTGGAAGAATTGAAGAAAATCTGGGCGCCCGATGCTGAGGGCAAAATCACCAATTGGAGCCAGGTCCGGGCCGGCTTCCCTGACCGTCCCCTGACTCTCTACGGGCCCGGCGTGGACTCGGGGACGTTTGAGTACTTCACCGAGGCCATTGTGGGGAAGGCCAAGGCCAGCCGGGGCGACTTCTTGGCCAGCGAGGACGATAACGTCCTGGTGCAGGGGATCGCGGGTGACCCCGGCGCGCTGGGCTACTTCGGCCTGGCCTACTACGAGGAGAACAAGGATAAACTGAAGTTGGTCGCTATTGACGCCGGGGACGGCAACTGCGTCTACCCCACGCTGGAGACCGTCGCTGGCGGCACCTACAAGCCGCTCTCCCGCCCCCTCTTTATCTACGTCAACCGGGCCCGGGCTGACCAGAAGGACGAGATTGACCTCTTCGTGAAATACTACCTGGAGAACGCGAAGAAGCTGGTGCTGGATGTGGGCTACATCCCGCTGACGGATGAACTGTATTCCCTGGCCCTGCAGCGGTACGAGAAGCGCGTCGTCGGTACGGTCTTCAAAGAGGGTGCCCAGGTCGGGCTGACGCTGGAGGACCTGCTCCGGGCGGAGCAATAGATGGGGTGTAGAAGGGGGTGGTGAAACGTTGCAGCGGCGGCCCGCAGGGCCGCCGCCGCAACGGCCCCCCCTTTCAAAAAGGCGCACAGGTTCTTCCGGCTGAGCGGACCGTCCTATCCGGTCTGCTTCAGCGCGTTGTTGGGCGAAAACATCCCCTATGGTCACGTTTCGCAACCAGGTAAAGGAACATAACGGTATGCAGGCTCTCTCGTCTCGCCCATCCTTTCTTCGCCGTCGGAGGGCAGAAGAGCGGGCGGTCAAGGCCGCCCTGCTTTTCTTTGCCCTGGTTTCTATCCTGACCACGCTGGGCATCATCTACGTCCTGTTTCAAGAGACCGTCCTCTTCTTCCGCCAGGTCTCCTTCGCCCAGTTCTTCCTGGATACCCGTTGGACGCCGCTCTTTCTCTCCAAGCGGTTCGGCATCTGGCCACTGGTTAACGGGACGGTACTGGTGGCGGCTAGCGCGATGGTCATCGCCCTGCCTTTGGGATTGATGGCCGCTATCTTTATGAGCGAATTCGCCACTGAGCGAGTCCGCCGGATTCTCAAGCCCTTTCTGGAGATTCTGGCTGGCGTGCCTACCGTCGTTTACGGCTACTTCGCGCTGACCTTTATCACGCCCATCCTGCGCTCCATCTTCCCGCAGACCCAGGTCTTCAACGCGGCCAGTGCTGCCATTGCGATGGGCTTTATGATTCTGCCGACGGTCGCCTCCCTCTCCGAGGATGCCCTTTACGCCGTTCCCCGCTCCCTGCGGGAGGCCGCCTACGCCCTGGGCGCCACCCGCTGGGAGGTGGCGACCCAGGTCGTCGTCCCGGCGGCCCTTTCGGGCATCGCCGCCGCCTTCATCTTGGCCGTCTCCCGGGCCATCGGCGAGACAATGATTGTCGCTATCGCCGCCGGGCAACAGCCCAAATTGACCCTGAACCCACTGGAGTCCATTGAGACAATGACCGCTTATATTGTCCAAGTCAGCCTGGGGGATACTCCCCACGGCACCCTGGAGTACCATACCATCTTCGCCGTAGGGATGATGCTCTTCCTGATGACGCTGGGGATGAACATCGCCAGTTATCTGCTCACCCAGCGCTTCCGGGAGGTGTATGAATGATCACAGACCGACGACAGATCACGGAATACGGAGTCGTATTTGAGCCGAACTTGAATCGTCGTAAAGCCATCGGGCGGGTTTGGGAAGGAGTGGCGCTCCTGGCGATTCTCCTGGGCATCGCGGTGCTCCTGACCTTGCTGGTGCGGGTCTTTCTGGACGGCCTGCCCTATCTGCGTCCGCAACTCTTCACCGAATTTCCGTCCCGCTTTCCGGACAAGGCTGGCCTGCGCTCCGCACTGCAGGGCTCCATCTGGCTGATGGTGCTGACGGCGCTCGTCTCCTTCCCGCTGGGCGTGGGGGCGGGGATTTATCTGGAGGAGTTCGCGCCGAAGAATGCCCTGACCCGGTTCATTGAGATTAACGTCGCCAATCTGGCGGGAGTGCCGTCCATCATCTATGGCCTGTTGGGGTTGGGGCTGTTTGTGCGCGGGCTGGGACTGGGCCGCAGTCTCCTGGCAGGCGTCCTGACGATGACGTTGGTCATCCTGCCCGTCATTATTGTCTCCACGCGCGAATCGCTGCGGGCCGTGCCGGCCTCCATCCGCGAGGCGGCCCTGGCCCTGGGCGCCAGCCGCTGGGAGATGGTCCGGGACCATGTCCTGGTCTACAGTATGGGCGGGATTCTGACGGGGATGATTCTGGCCCTCTCCCGCGCCATCGGCGAGACGGCGCCGCTCATCACCATCGGCGCGCTGACCTACATCGCTTTTGACTTGCGGGGGCCGATGGACATGTTTACCGTTCTGCCTATCCAGATTTTCAACTGGGTCTCTATGCCACAGGAGGCGTTCCATCGGCTGGCCGCGGCGGGGATCATTCTCTTGCTGGCGCTCCTGCTCTCTATGAATGCGATAGCCATCTGGCTGCGCAACCGCCTGCAAAAACGCTGGTAGCCACGTATCACAAAACACGCATCACGGGATACGGATTACTATGGAACCAACCGCACTGGAAATTCGCAACCTGCGAGTCTACTATGATAGTTTTCTGGCCATCAAGGATGTGAACCTTTCCATCCCCCGAAACCAGATTACCGCTATCATCGGGCCTTCAGGGGTGGGGAAGAGCACGCTGCTGAGGGCGATTAACCGGATGAACGAACTGGTACCCGGGTGTCGGACGGAAGGGGAGATTTTCTTTGACGGGGTGAACATCTACGACCCTAAGATGGACCCGGTGGAGGTCCGGCGGCGCATCGGGATGGTCTTCCAGAAGCCCAACCCGTTTCCCAAGTCCATCTACGAAAACGTCGCCTGGGGGCTGCGAATCAACGGTTTCCGGGGAAGTCGGTCGCAGATGGATGAAGTGGTAGAACAGGCGCTGCGCGCAGCGGCGCTCTGGGACGAGGTCAAGGACAAACTCCACCAGAGTGGCCTCTCCCTCTCCGGCGGACAGCAGCAGCGGCTCTGCATCGCCCGCGTCGTGGCCCTTCAGCCAGAGGTCATCCTGCTGGACGAACCGGCGTCGGCGCTGGACCCCATCGCCACTCTCAAGATTGAGGAACTGATGCGGGAACTGAAGCAGAAGTACACCCTCGTCATCGTGACTCACAACATGCAACAGGCGGCTCGCGTCTCCGACTACACGGCGATGATGATGCTCACCGGCGAAGGGGAGCGCTCAGGCACTGTCATTGAGTTTGACCGGACCAAAACCATCTTCACCAACCCCCGGGATAAGCGCACCGAGGACTACGTGACCGGGCGGTTTGGATAAATAAAAGGGTTTTCGCTGCGGCAGAGCCGCCGCAGCGAAAAACCGCCTTCCTTTTTGGGTCGCGGGAGCGGCCAAGAG
>DAOTWK010000387.1:0-1631 GCA_034435815.1 Anaerolineae bacterium
AGAGGACGCCTCGCTGGGCGGAGAACAGCGCCAGCATCGTCAGCGCGGCGACGGCGAGCAGGGAGTAGCCCAGGATATCCAGTTGGGCATCCCGGCTCAGCCGGACGCGCGGCTCCGGGGCGCGCTCGGGCCGCTTTTTCTTCCCTTTGCCCTTGCCCTTCCGGGCAGTCTTCCTGGCTGATCCCATTTTAGGACGCAGATGAGTGCGGATTTCTATGAATGACTTGCACGGCTGGGAGATTGCTTCAGCATTTTGTGCCCGTGATGCCCTTGCTTGACCGATGGTAAATCCTCGGGCTCAATCGCAAAGCCCCCTCGGGGGCTGAAAACTCCTGCCGAGGGGCTTGTCTTATACTCTCGGAGCCTTGCAGGCTGGAAAATTTTTCGCTGGACGCTTGTGGCACAAGCTTTTGGCCAGCGCTCCACGCGGTTTGCGGCGTTGTCCTCATACCCCCGGTTAAGGAAATTATAACATATCCTGAATCCCCTGCAACTTATTGGGCTTTTTATGCTCCCAGGGCCTCCCGATAGGCCTCCAGGGTGCAGCGGGCCGTCTGCTCCCAGGAAAACTGAGCTGCCTGCGCCAATGCCCGCCGACGCATCTCGGCATGGAACGCCGCGTTCTGCAGAAGTTGCAGGAGCGCCCCTGCCATACCCTCCGCGTCGTCTGGAGGGAGCAGGATACCCGCCGTCCCCACCACCTCCGGGATAGAGGAAGCGTCACTGGCAACCACCGGCACCCCGCAGGCCATAGCCTCCAGTACAGGCAGACCAAACCCTTCATAGCGGGAGGGAAAGATGAAGGCCGCAGCGCCCCGATAGATGGCCGGTTTGTCGGCCTCCGATACCGGCCCGGTCCACCGCACCCATTCCGGCCTCAGACCCATTTCCAGGGCCTCCCGTCGGGGGTCCGGCGCAAAGGGGGTGTCCTTCACAGGCAGCCGCCCGACCAGGACCAGCGGGTACTCGTCCCCCAGCACGGGTCCGACCCATGTGTACGTCCGCAGCGCGGTGGCGACGTTTTTCCGTACGTCAACCCCCCCCAGGTAAAGGACGTACCGATGGGGTAAGCCGTAGCGGGCCCGCACGGCGTCATCCTCTGGTTCGGGGTCCGGGCGGAAATGGGCGCCGACGGCCAGCGGGATGACCCGCACGCGCCTGGGGGGCACTCCCAAAGAGGCCAGTATATCCTGCCGGGATGCCTCCGAATCGGTGAGGACCATTGTCGCGCCGGGGGACGTTGCGCTCACCAGGGCGGTATAGAGCCGTACCAGCGGGCCACCCCGGTAGGCCCGCAGCCGCAACGGGATGATGTCGTGGATGGTGACCACGGTTGGGACGGAGGAAACCATCGGGGGAGCCCAGTAGGGAACATGGGCCACATCAGCCCCCACTTGCCGGGCCAGGCGGGGGAAGATGACCTGTTCAAAGATGACCTTGTAGAGGTTCCCCTTTCGTCGGGGCTGCAGGAGGACAATGTCCAAGGAGGAGTCCAGCGCGGTCAGAGATTCAACCAAGCAACGGATGTACTGCCCGCTGCCGGTCTCCGGTTGATCCCAAAACCACGCGTTGAAGGCGATTCGCATCGGAGGGAGAAACGGGGTTTTGCGGCGGCCTTTGGCCGCCGCAAA
>DAOTWK010000388.1:0-2245 GCA_034435815.1 Anaerolineae bacterium
CCCGCCGCGATGACGGCGGCCGCGTTCGTCTCATTGATGCCCCCAATCGCGACAACCGGGATGGAGACCTGGCGACAGATTTCGGCCAGCCCCTCCAGGCCGATGGGCGGCGCGGCGTCCGGTTTGGTGGGAGTGGCAAAGATGGGCCCCGCGCCCACATAGTCGGCGCCGTCCCGTTCCGCCTGAAGGGCCTGTTCCAGATTGTCCACCGAGACGCCGACGATTTTCTCCGGCCCCATCAGTTTCCGGGCCAGGGGGGCGGGCATATCGTCCTGGCCGACGTGGACCCCGTCGGCGTCTACCGCCAACGCGATGTCCACCCGGTCGTTGACAATGAAGGGAACTCCGGCCTGGCGGGCCAGTTCCCGGAGCGCCCGGGCCTCTTCCATCATCTGGCGGGTCGTCCCCTCTTTCTCCCGGTACTGAACGACCGTTGCGCCTCCGGCGATGGCAGCGCGGATGACCTCCAGATGGGAGCGCCCACGGGAAAGTTTTGCGTCGGTGATGACATACAGGCCCCAGTCTACCATTTGTTGCCTCCTATTGAGTTTCGTATTGAAAAGGAACTTTATGTGCTTCTGTGTCGCGAAAAGGGGAAGAGACGGTTTTTTTGCGGCGGCGAGGCCGTCACAAAAAACCCGTTTTCCCCCTTTTAACTCCCCCTGGGGGAACGGTGGGCTACCCCGTTTCTTTGTTAATATGCGAGACTCAATAAATTTTCTTTGTGCCCAGCGCTTCTGGAAGTGCCTGGCACATCATAGGCTACAACTCCACCACCTTCGCCCCGGCCCGAATCTGTTCGGCGGAGAGGTTGTAGATGGCATCGTAGAGGGCCACCTTGAAACTGCCGGGGCCGTGGGCGACCGCCGCGGCCTGTTCAGCCGCCAGCCCGAAGCAGGCCAGCGCCGCCGCAGTGGCCAGGGGATAGTCCCGTTCCACTGCGACGAAGGCGGCGATCATCGTTGTGGCCGAGCAGCCGGTGCCGGTGATGGTCTTGAGCATCGGATGCCCGTTGTCCACTCCGAGGACACGCGTCCCATCGGTGACGATATCGCGCGGGCCGGTGATGGCGACGGTCGTCCCGTAGCGGCGGGCCAGCGCTCTGGCAACCTCCGCCGGATCATCCACTTCCACGACGGTCTCCACGCCCTTGACGACGCCACCCATGCCGGTCAGCGCGCCAATCTCCCCGGAGTTGCCCCGGACGACAGCGATCTTCAGTTCCTCCAGCAAGCGGCGGTTGCTTTCCGTCCGCAGCGTCGTCGCGCCCGCTCCGACGGGGTCCAATACGACCGGAATGCCTAGTTCGTTGGCCCGCTTGCCGGCGACCAGCATAGACTCCACCCAGTCGGGGGTCAGCGTGCCGGGATTCAGGACCAGCGCGCTGGCGGCGGTGACCATTTCCGCCACCTCTTCTCGCGCGTGGGCCATCACCGGCAGGCCTCCAACGTGAAGGGTCACGTTGGCTGTGTCGTTCATCACCACGAAGTTGGTGATATGGTGGAGCAGGGGCCGTTGCTGGCGCACCCGCTCCCGCAGTTCAGCGATCCGTTCGTTGAGCATAGTCTACCTCCACAAGTCTTTTCGCCTGGCAGCCCGGGTCATAATGATGACCTCAAAGGCCCCCCAGCCGATGAGTTGGATGATGTTGAGGACGGTGGGGATGTAGGCGCTGCGGATGCCCAGGACGGGGCGAAGCATCACCATGGTGGGAATCGCTTGGTCGCCGCCGACGATACCGGCGATAGCCAGGAGGAGGCTGCCGATAACACTGCCAATAAGGATGGCCGGCAGGGTCTGCCCCAACTCCAGGCCCGGCACCGACAGGGTGCCCGCCAGGAGCACCAGCAGCCCCACACCCAGGCTGGAGCAGAGAGCAAGATAAGCGGGGAATCTGAGAATACGGTGGCTTTCGGGAACTGGCTCTATGCCCCATTCGGGGGGCCTGGATTTTCATCACACACCTCCATTGAAACGGGTCATATGATGGGGAAGCCCTAAGGGGCACAAGCCGGCCTGCTGGGGACAGCCTGGGGAGAAAAAAGGCCGTCCCGCCAGCGCGGGACGGCCTTTTTTCAGAACCAACACAGACCCAAAGGGCCCTTTGCTCCCCTCCCTCCGCTGGCATGACCCAGATCAGGTTCAAAGGGTCGGCGTCGGCAGCATCCAGCCGATGGACGCCCTCTCAGCCCGGCTCACCCGGACTCCCCTGGGAAGGATTCAGTTGTTGATGAAATTATACCAC
>DAOTWK010000389.1:0-3258 GCA_034435815.1 Anaerolineae bacterium
CCAGTCGCCGGGGACCGTCTCCAACGAGAAATAGATGGGCTGAGGGGAGATGTACATCCCGCCTTCAGCCGGCCCCAGCAGTGATTCCCAGGCCGGCTCACGGGAGCCTGGGGGGAAGACCTGAGCCCACACCCGGGCATGAGGGTCCCGTTCGGCCAGCCCCGGCAGTTCTACGGCTACGGTCACCCCCTCCAGTGCCGAGACCTTCTCCGGGAAGCGGATGGTCATGGGGACGGGGGGCAGCGGGGTCGGCGTAGGCGTGGACGTGGGGGTAGGGGTAAGGGTGGGGGAAGGCACCGGAGACGGCGTTGGTGCCGGGGAAGAGATGAGTACTTCACAGCCAGTCCCCAGAAGAACCACCCCCGCTGCGGCGACCAGAACCCGCGCGAGCGAGCGGAAACGGGAGTTGATGGGCCCGGCACTTCTGGAAGCGCCGGGCACGTTTTTGTCTCCCGAAGAGCCGCGAGTTCTCATCCGGGCTACGAACGGGCGGGATTCTGCGCTACCTGAAGGGCGAAGTTTTCGCCGAATGCCTCGGCCCGCTTCAAGTCCTCCACGGTCGGACCACCCCGGAAGGTGAAGGAATCCAGAACTTCCCACTTCATCCCCTCGGCCAGGCGACGGAACTCCTGTTCCCCGCCGCCGCCCCAGCCGTGACTGCCGAAGAAGGCCGCCTTGCGGTTCTGGATGCGCTTGCGGGCGGCGACATCCAGCGCATGGGCCATGGGCGGGAAGAGTCCACCTTCGTAGGTGGGCGCGCCGACGATGACCCCCCGGTTCAGCCAGAGGGCGGGCAGGATGTAACTGATGTGGGTTCGGGCCACGTCGTACACCTCCACCGGCATCCCGGCCCGGGAGACACCCTGCGCTACGGCGTTCATCACTTTCTCCGTGTTGCCGTACATAGAGCCGTAGAGGAGCGTGATGGCGGGGTCGCCTTCACCGGTGGCATAATTTGCCCACCGGCGGTACAGTTCTATAATCCGCCCGGGGTTCCGCCGCCAGACCAGTCCGTGGGACGGGGCGACCACGTCCACCGGGACTTTGCTCAACTTCTCCAGCGCCCGCAGCACCGGGCGGCTGAAGACGGCCACGATGTTAACGTAGTAGCGCAGAGATTCCCGCTCGTAGTAGGAAAGGTCAGCATACTGGTCGTCAAAGATGGCCCCCTGGAGCGCACCGTACCCCCCGAAGCCGTCGCAGGAGAATAGGACCCGCTGCGTCGTCTCGTAGGTCATCATCGTCTCGGGCCAGTGGACGAAGGGGGTATGGAAGAACTGGAGGACATGGGGGCCCAGGGGGAGCATCTCGCCGTCCTCCACCACGCGCACGTTTTCGGTGACCTGGTAGAAGGCGGCCACCATCTCTTTGGTCTTCGCCGTCCCCAGGATGACGGCCTGAGGGGCCAGTTGCCGCAGGACGCTCAGGATGCCCGTGTGGTCGGGCTCCATATGGTTGATGACGATGTAATCCAGTCGGCTCAGGTCTGTGACGTCGGCAATCTGGGCCAAAAATTCGTCGGTCTTCAGTCCCTTCGCCAGGTCAATGAGCGCCTTCTTCTCGCCGTTGACCAGATAGGCATTGTAGGAGACACCTTCCTGGGTGATGGGCCAGTAACCCTCAAAGAGGTCGGTGGTTCGGTCGTTGACGCCAATCCAGAAGATTCCGGGTCGGATTTCTATAGCGGGCATGGTTTCTCCTCCGTGCAGAATGCACTTTCGCCGATCGCGTGTGGGGGTTATTATACCCCAGAGATGAGGGAGTGCCAAACGCGACGTTCCAGTCCAGGCGATATTTTTCGGTGCTTTGACCAACTGTAGCCGAGACTCTGCGCTCCGTCATAAAACTGGAATGCACCTTCGCCGAGCCGCTAATGGGCGACTTGCGCTATTGGCAGAAATGAGGCATAAATAGGGAGCATGCCAGCCCACTCGGTTCGGTGCAGTTGAAGTGAATGTTCAGGGTAAGGTCATCATTGGCGATAGTCGCAATATGGCTGAGGTGGCCCATGCCAGCATCGGCCTGGTAGTCACCTCGCCGCCGTACTGGCATCTGAAGGACTACGGCGTGCCAGGCCAGATTGGCTACGGGCAAACCCTGCACGAGTATCTGCTGGACCTCAGCCGGGTCTGGCGGGAGTGCTGGCGAGTCCTGATGCCGGGCCGTCGGCTCTGCATCAACGTCGGTGACCAGTTTGCCCGCGCGGTCGTCTATGGCCGCTATAAAGTCATCCCGCTCCACGCTGAAATCATCGCCCAGTGCGAGACCATCGGTTTTGACTATATGGGCGCCATTATCTGGCAAAAAAAGACGACGATGCGAACCACGGGCGGCGCGGTGGTCATGGGCTCGTTCCCCTATCCGCCCAGCGGCATCGTGGAACTGGACTACGAGTTTATTCTTCTTTTCAGGAAGCCGGGCGCATCGGGCAGGATCCCGCCTCATCTAAAAGAGAAAGCCCAGTTAAGTCGGGATGAGTGGAAGGAGTGCTTCTCCGGCCACTGGACCTTCGGTGGCGAGCGGCAGATTGCCCACGAGGCGATGTTCCCAGAAGAACTCCCTCGTCGCCTGATTCGGATGTTCTCGTTCCCCGGAGAAACGGTTCTGGACCCCTTCTTGGGCAGCGGGACGACGATTAAGGTCGCGCTGGAACTGGAGCGCAACGGGATCGGTTACGAGATCCAACCCGCCTTTCTCCCCATCATTCGGCAGAAAATGGGCCTCCTTCTTCCGGTAACCATTCTCCAGCGGGAGCAGACCCTCTCGCCAGTGGACCCTCCCCAGGGGTATGCTCCCAGAGTCCAGGATGCCCGTCCCCTGGTGGACCCCAACCAGTTGAAGTTTGGAACTGAAGCGGTCTATCGGGTAACGGCCGTTCGGGATGACCTCACCCTGCAGATGGATAACGGCCTCGTCGTCTCCCTGCTGGGACTGCGCATCCCTGCAGACCGTAAGGAGCGAGTCAGGGAGTACTTACACCGGTACATCCTGGGAAAACGGGTGCTTCTGCGTTTTGACTGTCCCCCCCAGGCTCCCGGCGCTCCCGTTCCTGCGTATTTCTATCTCACCAACAGACTTTTCGTCAACCGCAAGATGATAGAAATGGGCCTCGCCGATGCTGATCCCATGGTTCGGCACCGGTATCGGGATAAGTTTCTGGAGGCGGAGGCCCGACGCCATGGCTAAAGAGTGGGTTCTGAACATCGCCTTTAATCGCTGGCAGTTGAACCGTCCCCGATATGTCGGGCGGGTGGCAGA
>DAOTWK010000390.1:0-4772 GCA_034435815.1 Anaerolineae bacterium
GGGACTTCCCAGTTCCTGAATGGAGTTGAGCAGCGCCAGCGCCCGCAGGCGACGGTCCCCATCCGCCAGCCGGGCCTGCAGGTCCCGCACTGCCTTGTAGGTATCCCGATGGTGTTTCTGGTAGGCGATGGAGTAGCGGCTCTTCAGCCGCTGGAACCGGTCGGCGATGCTGCCCCAGAGGTCGGGGGTGCGCTCCAGATTGGTCAGGGACATTTCCTCCAGGAGTAGCATCCGGTCGCCAGCCAGTTCAATGTCCTCCGGGCGCAGCGCCATCGCTTCCAGGTAAGTGCGCGCCTCCTGGATGGCGGCCGCGTATCCGGCCAATTGCCGCAGCCGGTGGTGGAGAGCGACGTCCTCCCGGAGCGCGTCGGGGGAGGCGTAGTGCCGCTGGGCCTCCTCGTAGAAGGCCGCGTATCCCTGGACGCCGGCCTGGCCCAGGGCCTGCATCCGGTTTAGTGTTTCCCGGGCTGTCTCGCTCAGTTCTCCGCGCAGGGAGCGGGCCAGGGCCTCCAGACTCCCGCGCATGGTCTCTGCCTCCTGGCTCAGCGTTTCCATCGCGGCGCGGAGGGCGGCGTCCTGGCGGTCAATCTCATCCGGGTCCGAGGAGGTGTGTAGTTCCCGCCTGACTTCGCGGGCGAAGGCTACGGCGTCGTTCCAACTGGGACCCCGGGCGAGGACGAGGGTGTCAAACCAGCGTTCCAGGTCCGGCTTCCAGTCCAGGTCTACCACGTTGACCATCGTCAGGACGGGTTTGGGCAAAGGTTGGCCTCTGCGGTTGGTCAGCCGATGGCCCGGCTTGAGGGTGATTTCCACCCGGGGGTGCCCCTGGCGGACGAAGGCCAGGAGGTACAACTGGATCAGCGCATGGGGGAGGCCGTAAGGCACGCCGGAGAGCCGGTCGTAAATCTTCCAGACGGGCAGTTCCCGGCCGGGCGATTCCTCCAGCATGGTCCGGATGAGGTCCAGCGCCCGGCATCCGGTAGGGGCGAAACGGGTGGGGTTATCGGGCGAGGCCAGGCCCAGCCCGACGGCGTAGTTGCGGGTGGCGGCTGTCGCAGCGGACGTCTCCTTCTGGCCGAAGAGGCCGTCAAATATCTTGCCGACGTCGCCGGGACGGAGGAGGGAGCGCAGGCGGGCATCGTCTACAGGAAGTTCCCGGTAGGCGATTGCCAGAAGCCGTTCCACGATGTAACTGATGCGGCGCTCCGTACCGGACATCCCCATGGCTTCCCGCATGTCTATAGCCAGACCGTCGCGCGTCACCACAGTGGCCGCGCGATAGAGGTTAAGTTGTCCGGCAGGCAGGGCGGCCAGCAGGCTGTTTCGTCGGGTCTGCAGCCATTCCCGGACCTTTTCCGCCTCCGGGCCGGTGCGGTCCCGATAGTCCCGCTCCATGTTCTGCAGGGCCAGGTACTCTGCGGCTGTGGCGCAGGTCTCGTTGACCAGTGGGGCCGGAATGACCACCGCGATACGGGGGTCCTCCAAGTCGGCAGGCCGGATGGCTTCGGGGGTATGGCGGGTGAGGAAGACGATGCGGAAATGTTTGTCCTCCCGCAGGGGGCGTCCCCACTCCGGCTGCCAGCGGGTGGCGACGACCACTTCTCCGTTGTATTCCAGATGGCGGAACTCGGCACGCCGGGTCTCCACCCGGTCCGGTTGGAAATCACCGAAGAGGCCGGACGGTCCGCCCGTATCGGCCGGGGTGAGGAAGAGGCTCTCCTGCCAGGCCTGGGAGACGGCGAATTCGTCCCGGAGTACCTTTTCGCGGTAACGGGCGAAGATTTCCACCGGGCTGGGGCCCTCCCCGCCGACGACGATGAAGGAGGCCTCCTGCTGTTCAAAGCGGATCTGAGGCAACTCTCGCATTCGACCCAGGACATAGGCCACGGCGTCCTCGGCGCGCAGGGTGTCCGAGACGGCGAGCGTCGCCTGGGCCAGTTCTGTCAGGGATAGAGAGCGGGGCCGTTCCAGGTGCGCCAGGTACCAGAGGAACAGCGTCGCCAGCACATCCCGGGCCAGGGGCAGGTCTTCCGGGTGCAACCCCAGGCTCTCCAGCCCATCGTAGGCCACCCGGTAGGCATCCAGGGCGGGTTTGTAGACGGTCGTCTGGAGGCAGTCCCGCAGGTGGTCGCTTTCCAGCAGGTCGGCCACGCGGATCAGGGTGTCCCGTTCCAGCAGGGCAGGGTGTTGGAGGACCTGCCAGAAGATGAGAATGCCGGAGCGGGCAGTGGGCAGTTCTCGGGCGGTAATGCGCCGTACCACTTCAAAGCAGCGCGGCTGGAAGGGGAAGACGTCGCGGAATTGCTCTTCCCGCATGTGGCGGGCGAACTCAAACTGCTCCGCGTAGTGGTGATAGTACTCGCTGATCTCCGGAGCCCGTTCTGGGTTCAGTTCCCGCACCCGGCGGGAGACGATGAGGTCGTAGTCGTGCTCTGCGCCGGCCAGCAGGGGGACGTTGATGAAGCGGTCGCCGCCGTATTCGCCCCGCAGTTTGGCCGGAACCCCCGTCTGCGAGGCGACGATAGTGAAGATGCGCGCCCCCTCCTCACGGGGGAGGACAAAGGCCATCGTCTCCAGCAGGTCCTCGTCCCGGACCTGCTGGGCGGAGCCGCGCGGGCGGGATTTCTCCCACCCCTCGTATTCGTCTATGACGAAGAGCAGGCCATCGTACGCTCCGCCGGGGAGGTTGGGCGAGGTGAGTTGCTCGTAAATGAAACGCAGGCGGGCCTTGATGGTGGAGGCGACCTGGGGGCGGATACCGTGCCAAGTACAGTACTCCCGCAGGAAGCGGGCCAGTGCCGCCTCACCTTCGGTCCGGCGCAGGGCTTCGGAGGACTGCCCGGCCTGCTGCCGAATGAAGGTTTCAATGTCGCTGCGGGTTCCTTCCGGCTGACGGGCAAACCAGTCCAGCAGGTCATCGGTGAGGGTGAGGGAAACTGCGTCCCGCAGCCCGCGTTCTTCCAGCGTCCGAGCCAGTTCCTGCTCTATGACGTCAAAGAGCGGTCGCTCGTTGACGGCGCCGGTTTCCGTCTCGCCGCGCAGGGAAATCACGACGGGAAAGAGACGGACGGTGCGCAGCCTACGGCGGTATGCGCGGATGCCTTCATCCCGCACATGCTCCCAAATGGCCTCATTCCCCGTCAGGAGGCAGGACAGGGTAGCCAGGAAGTGGGTCTTGCCGGCCCCGTACTCGGCCTGAATCCAGAAGCCTTGTCCCTCGCCCCGGGCCACATGCTCCAGAATGTCCTCAAACTGCCTCCGGATGCTATCGGTGAAGACGTAGGTGTTTACGGTCTTTTCCGGTTGAGCGACCGAGCGCTTCAGGTCCAGGGTGGTCTCCGGTTGCGGCTGCAGGCGAATCAGGTCACGCAGGGGGGCTCTTGTCATACTCAGTCTCCTGAATCAGCAGGTGATGCATCCTCCGACGGCATCCGCACACCGATGCTATTCCCGGACGACGTTCCCCTCCCCGACGGCCCGGCTCAGGGCGACGAACGTCTCCGCCGGGACCAGGCGGACGAAGTCCGGCAGTCGCGGGGATGGAGTGAATTCACTTTCCCCACGGGGCACGACCAGGACAACGGCCCGGGAGTCGTTGACAAACGCGTAGAACGGCTGGAGCGGCACACCGTAGCGGGCCAGCAGGTTGCATCCGCTCACGACCAGCACCTGGCGGGCGTCCGAAGTGGCCCGGGCGCGGAGTTCCTGTTCTATGCCGTCCCGGAGCAACCGCCGGGCCTCGTCCGCCGCGTACGGCATACGGGGAAGTCGGGATGTCAGGGCATACAGGTCCAGCCGCTGCAGCAGCGCAGGGGGAATCATCTCCTCCAGCCTTTTCGGGTCGCCGTACCAGAGGTACAGGTGACGGACGCCCGTTGTGGCGACAACGGGGCCACTGGCCAGGCGGTCAAAAATCTGGCGCAGGTCGTCCGGTGTCATAGCCGCAATCCCTGAGAGAGCCATTCGTCCAGCGTATAGCGGGTGGTAATCTGTTCCAGGTGGTCCACGACGACGAACCGGGCGATCAGGCCGGCAGCGACCGCATCGTGGAGCGTATCCCGCACCTCGTCCGGGGTGCGGTAACCGGCCTGCCACCAGAACGGGTCGGCCAGAATCTGCTCCAGTGGAACGATACGGGGAGTGGGAGCGAAGCGTTGATGGAGTAGGATGAGAAAGGCTGTGGCGGGGCGCGGAATCGCGCGGGTGAACCAGACTCCTCCTACTTTGGCGATAAAACCCAATGCATGGAGTGTCCGAGTCAAACGCTTATAAGACTGTTCTTTAAACTCCCCGTAGGTCTGCTCTATGTATGTGCGGAACGTATCTCTCTGCAATGCGGTACCCGGCGGTGTGGGCAGTATGAACTGCTGGATGAATCCGGCGATGACCGGCTCCTGGGAGAGCACGCAGACCCGCATCACATCGCGCAGGATGGTTTCGTCCGCGTAGGCGGCCCAGACGCGGGCGGGGAAGCCGGGGAGTTGCCGGTCGGGGAAAAACCAGCGGCCGATCAGGCTGATATACCGTCGGCGGGTCTGGGGGGAGTTCTGGGGGAGGGTGCTGAACACGTGCTCCGCGAAGGTGGGATACGAATCAAAGCGCAGGCTCTCTTTAACGGCCTGGACGCTCTCTTCCCAGGGGAAGTCTTGAAGGGTGGAGACGATGCCCAGCATTTATGACGGTCTCTCCGTGCGGAAGAATTGCCCAACAAAAGGCCCGCCCTTGGCTTGACGATGGGCAGGCCCTATGGTACAATCTCTCCTGCCAGGGCG
>DAOTWK010000391.1:0-3976 GCA_034435815.1 Anaerolineae bacterium
GCGGATGACCGACCACACCAACACCGTTCTGGATGCCTACTGCGTCCGCTGTAAAGAGAAACGACCGTTGAAAGACCCCGAGCCGGTCTTCACTTCTGGGGGCCGCCCCGCCACGCGCGGCGTCTGTCCGGTCTGCGGGACGACTCTCTTCCGGATGGGTGCCACGCCGGCCCACGAGGGTATGGACCCGCCCCCACCCCCAAAACCGGAGGGCCGGCTGGTCATCGTGGAATCCCCCGCCAAGGCCCGCACCGTCGGCCGGTTCCTGGGCAAGGGCTACACCGTCCGCGCCTCGGTGGGCCATATCCGGGACCTGCTGCGCTCCTCTATGTCGGTAGACCTGGAGAACGACTTCAAACCCACCTACCGGGTGCCGAAAGAGAAAAAGCAGGTGGTGAAGGAACTGGCAGAGGAAGTGAAGAGGGCCGCCGAGGTCTACCTGGCCACCGACCCGGACCGGGAAGGGGAGGCCATCGCCTGGCATCTGACGGAAGCCACCGGCATCCGCCCCCAACAACTGCGCCGGGTCGTCTTCCACGAAATCACCCAGTCGGCCATAGAGGAGGCGTTCGCCCACCCGCGCGGGATTGATATGAACTTGGTCAACGCCCAGCAGGCGCGGCGTATTCTGGACCGACTGGTCGGTTACAGCCTGAGCCCGCTATTGTGGCGCAAAGTCCGCAGCCGCCTCAGCGCCGGACGGGTCCAATCCGTCGCCGTCCGCATGGTCGTGGAGCGGGAGCGGGAAATCCAGAACTTCGTCCCCGAAGAGTACTGGTCCATCCAGGCCGAACTGGCCAAACGAGAGGCCCGCCGCCGCTCATTCCTGGCCAAACTCCACCGCATTCGCGGGGAAGAGGTGGACCTGAAGGACGAGCCCGCCACCCGCGCGGTGGTAGAAGAACTGGAGCGGGCAGTCTACGTCGTCGCCTCGGTCAAAGAGGGCCAGCGCCGACGGCAGCCGTCGCCCCCCTTCACCACCAGTACGATGCAGCAGGAGGCGTCCCGGCGGCTGGGCTTCACCGCCACCCGTACTATGCGCATCGCCCAGCAACTCTACGAAGGGATTGACCTGGACGGGAGCGGGCCGGTGGGTCTCATCACGTACATGCGCACCGACTCCACCAACGTCGCCGAACAGGCCCAGGCGGAGGCGCGCCAGTATATCGCCCGCCGGTACGGAGAGAACTTTCTCCCGCCCCAGCCTCCCGTCTACAAGACCCGGACGAAGGGCGCGCAGGAGGCCCACGAGGCCATCCGACCCACCTCTGTCTTCCGGGAGCCGGAGGCCATCAAGGACCAACTGACCCGGGACCAGTACCGGCTCTATCAGTTAATCTGGCAGCGGTTCGTCGCCAGCCAGATGCCCGCTGCGCTCTACGATACGATGACGGTGGAGATAGAAGCCGGCCCGGCGGAAGGGGAACGACCGTATCTCTTCCGCGCCACCGGCTCCACGCTCCGTTTCCCCGGCTTCCTGATTGTCTACGAGGAGGCAAAGGACGAGGACGTCCAGGAGGAGGAGCCCGTCCAGCAGATCCCGCCGCTGACGGTGGGAGAGGTGCTGGACCTGGTACGGCTCATCCCGGAACAGCACTTCACCCAGCCGCCGCCCCGCTACACCGAGGCGACGCTGGTCCGGGCGCTGGAGGAGTATGGCATCGGTCGCCCTTCCACCTACGCGCCCATCCTGGCGACCATCCAGCAGCGCGGGTACGTGCGCCGGGAGGGGAAGCGGCTGGTTCCCACCGAGACCGGCTTCCTGGTCAACGACCTGCTGGTGGAGCACTTCCCGGAGGTCATGGACTACGGCTTCACCGCGCAAATGGAGGAGCAGTTGGATGAGATTGCCGCCGGTCGGCAGGAGTGGGTGCCGGTGGTACGGGAGTTTTACCGTCCCTTCGCCCTTCAGGTCGCCCGGGCCGACCAGCGGATAGAGAAGGTGGAACTGGAATCGGCGCAGGTGGGGCGGGATTGCCCCGAATGCGGCGCGCCGCTGACGATTCGCTGGGGCCGGTACGGGAAATTTATCGGTTGCTCTCGCTTTCCGGAATGCCGCTACACCGAAACCTGGCAGGAGCGGGTGGGGGTGACCTGCCCCCAGTGCGGCGGGGACCTGGTGGAGAAGCGGACCCGCAAGGGGCGGACGGGCTATGGTTGTATCAACTACCCGACCTGCAACTTCTGGGTGTGGCAGCGGCCACTGCCTGTGTCCTGCCCGGCCTGCGGCGGCCTGATGACGGAGGCCCGCAAGGGCATTGCCCGCTGCACGGCCTGCGGGGAAGAAATCCCGCTGGCGGAGGAATGAAGCCCGGCGGTTTACCGCCGGGCTCACTTTGCGAAGCCCCCATCAGGGGCTGAACAGCCTGATAGATTCAGCCCCTCGGGAGGTGGAGAATGAAGAGCAGGATTGAAGTCAATCCCGACATCCTTTTGGGCAAGCCGGTAATTGCTGGCACGCGCATCCCCGTCCACCTGATCCTCAACCTGTTGGCCTCCGGGTATGATTCCAAACGGATCATTGAAGCCTATCCCGGCCTCACTGAAGAGGATATTCGGGCGGCCTTAGAGTATGCCGGACAGCGGATGCGCTATGAGGAGGTGCATGTCCTCGGCCCGGCAGAGGTCCCGGCATCATGATCGCCTTCCTTGCGGACGAAAATATCTCCCCGGAGTCGGCCGATCATCTGGAGAATTTGGGTTATCCCTGCCACAGCCTGCGCCGAGAGGGGCCGTGGCGCCTGAGCGACTCCGAAATCGTCGCGATGGCCCAGCGTGAGGGGCGAATCATCCTCACCCATGATTTAGACTTCGGGGAGATTTACTATTTCGCGATGGGCGGCGAAGTCGGCATCATTGTCCTTCGGTTGAGACACCAAACGGTTGAAGCGGTTAGCGATGTTGGAGCGCTTCCTCAAGGCACGGGTCTTAACCGAAGAGGAGCCCCAGCACGCTCCGGTTATCCTCTCGGAGAACACCTACCGGGTCTACAGAGGTCCAAGAGGACAATTCTGAATCTCTCCGCACGGCTTCGGCCTGCCGATGCTGGATGCCGTGGCCCAATGGTGCTAACATTTCGGATCTTGAAGTGATGTAGCACAGACCGCCAGGCCTGTATTTGCAGGCTAACAGCCTGTGAGAAAAGGAGTCCCATGTCCCAGGAACCCCCCGACGACGGCTACACCGTTGTTGTCCGGGTCATCCGGCAGGAGGGCCACTGCGCTGCCGGCCACCAGGTCGGCGACGAGGTGGTCTTTGACGGGATGACCGTCCAGGGCAAAATCTGCATCAGTGCCCTCTACTCCATCCTGCCCAAAGTCTTCGCTATGCGCTACGGGGCAACCTTCCCCTGGCTGAAGGACCCGGACGTTGCTACCCACGCCTGCCCCGACGCCTGGAATCCCGTCGTTTTTGAGGTTCGGCGCATCCGGTGAAGCGACTGGCCCTCTGGACCCTCTGCCTGCTCCTGCTGCTGGCGGCCTGCCGGGCCCCCGGCGCGACCCGCCCGACCGTCAAAATCGGGCTGGTCGCCCCTTTTGAGGGCCGCTACCGCTACGTGGGCTACGGCCTTTTCGCCGCCGTCCGGCTGGCCCTGCGAGAGGCCAACGCGGCAGGCGGGGTGGGAAATCCCCCATATTCTGTAGAACTGGTCGCCTACGACGACGGCGCCGACCCCGAAATGGCCCGTCAGCAGGCGGAGAAACTGGTGGTGGACCCGCAGGTCGTGGTCGTCATCGGCCACTTCCGGGAAGGGACAACGAGCGCAGCGCTTCCCATCTACGCCCGTGAGGGCTTGCCGCTGCTGGCCCCGGCGGTACTGGACCCGGCGCTGGTGTCCGGGCCGGGAATGGTGGTCCGCATCGGCCCGGACGCGGACGAACTGGCGGCCCGGATGCTTGAGGGGGTGACGGAGGCGGGGCTGGTCACCGACGGTGGCCCGCTGGGGGAGGCGCTAAAGCGAGCGGCAAGGTCGCGC
>DAOTWK010000392.1:0-8070 GCA_034435815.1 Anaerolineae bacterium
GTTGCGGCGGCAGAGCCGCTGCAACGAAAAACATCTTTTTCCCGGAATTGAGGCTCCGAGAGAACCAGACGAGCCACCCGGCAGGAGTTTTCAGCCCCCGAAGGGGGGCTTTGCAACTGAGTCGGGCGGTTGACCGCCGGGCAAAGGAAGCCCAACAATTTTGGGACACACCCCTTCGCCACTTCGCTTCGCTGCGTGGCTTACTGCACTAAAGGGTTGTCCGACCGCTCTCTCCCAGTACAATCTCCGCCCGGCGCGCCATCTTTTGGCCCGCGCCCTGGTGGAGGACGGCCTCCACCCGCCGGGGGCCGGGGTCGTAGCCCCCTTCCCTTGTCCATTCCAGGCTTCCGACGGAAAGGGCGAACCGGTGCAGCAGGTACTCCCCTCGCTGATAGGCCAGCGTCTCCCCGTCGTCCTCGTAGAGGAAGCTGAGCACTTTCTCCCTCTCCGGCGGGGGATAAAGGTGCAGGGTCAGCGGGTCGGTGGGGCGCTGGCCCACAAAGTCCATCTCCGGCCCGGTTGGTATCACCGCCCCCGCCCGCACAAAGACGGGTATCCGCTCCAGCGGCGCTTCCGCCTCCACCCAAACCGGCCCCTCGTGTACGGCGTCCGTCCAGAAATCGTACCAGAGGCCAGCAGGAAGGTACACCTGTCGCCGGGTCGCTCCCTCCTCCAGCACCGGCGCCACCAGGAGCGCGTCCCCGCAGAGGAACTCATCGTCCAGCGCGTGGGTCGTCGGGTCGTCCTGGAAGGCCAGCAGGAGCGGGCGGACGATGGGCGTCCCCGTCCGTGTGCATTGCCAGAGGGCGGTGTAGAGGTACGGGAGCAACCGGTAGCGCAGTCGGATGAACTCCCGGTTGATGCTCAGGTACGGCTCTCCCCATGACCAGGGCTCCTGGTCGGGACTGGCGAAGTAAGTATGGGCCCGACAAAAGGGGAAAAAGACGCTCATCTGAAGCCAGCGGGTGAAAAGTTCCCCGGTGGCGAAACCCTCAAAGCCGCCGATGTCGGAGCCGGTGAAGGCAATCCCCGAAAGCCCCAGGTTGAGCACCATCGGCAGCGTCTGCCGGAGGGAGGCCCAGTCGGAGCGATTGTCGGCGGTCCAGTGCGCGGCGTAGCGCTGGACCCCCGTCCAGCCGGAGCGGGTGATGACGAAGGGGCGGCGGTCCGGTCGCAATCGTGCCAGCCCCTCCGCTGTGGCGCGGGCCATGTTCAACCCGTAGAGGTTGTGAGCCCGACGGTGGTCGCCCCCCACGCCGTCCAGGTCATGGCGGACAGGGCCGGGGATGGTCGCGTCGTCCTCCCCGAAGAGCGCCGGCTCGTTCATATCGTCCCAGATGCCGTCTACCCCGGCCTCCAGCAGACCCCGGTACAGGTCGCCCCACCACTCCCGAACACGCGGGTCGGTGAAGTCCGGGAAAGCGCAGTTTCCCGGCCAGACCGGTCCAATAAAGACGCGGCCGTCGGGGTAACGGCAGAACATTCCCCGCCGTAGGCCGTCCTGGAAGACCCAATACTTCGGGTCGGCCTTGACGCCAGGATCATTGATGGTGACGACCTTGAAGCCCTGCGCGTGCAGGTCGGCAATCATCCCCGCCGGGTCGGGGAACCGCTGGCGGTCCCAGGTGAAGACCCGGTAACCGTCCATATGGTGGATGTCCAGGTGGATGCTGTCGCAGGGGACCTGGTAGGTCTCCCGGAACTGGGAGGCCAGGCGGCGTACCCGTTCTTCAGGGTAGTAGGACCAGCGGCACTGGTGGTAGCCCAGGGCCCAGCGGGGGAAGAGGGGATGGCGGCCCGTCTCCTCGGTGAAGCGCTCCACGAGTTGGGCGACGGTGGGGGCGTAAAAGAAGAAATACTCCACTGTCGCGTCGTCCACTTCTATGGTGATGGTCTCCGGATCGGCCCGCCCCAGGTCCAACCGGCTGCGGGTGGGGTTTTCCAGCAACAGGCCGAAGGCCCGCCGTCCCTCCGGGGAGAGCGCCAACAGGAAAGGGACGCAGAGGTAGAGGGGGTCGTCGCCGGGGCCGTAGGTGCGGGGGTCGGTATTCCAGTTGACGTAGACGCCGCCGCGCAGGTCCAGCGGGGCAGCCCGCTCCCCCAGGCCGTAGAAGTGAGTCTCGGGGGAGACGCGCCAGCGGAGAAGGGCACGGGATGGACGCCCCTCCGCTTCGCCATGTAGCGGACTACCAGCAGCCCAGCCCACCGGCGCGGCCTCCTCCGCTACCACCGCGCCGTCGGCATCTAGGATGGTGATGCGGCCGTCGGGGGAGACCTGGCAGAGGAGGTGGTCGGTGCGGAGGGTGGCCCTCACCCCCTCCCCCGCTACCTCCGGCGGTACACCTTCCCCTTCTCCCGCAAGCGGGAGAGAGGGGTGGGGTTGTGGAGAGGGGGTGAGGGCCCACACCACCCGAATCCGGTCCGGCGCAAGGGCCTGCACCGTCAGTGAGGCGTGGGCGAACTGGCAGTGAAGGGCATTCTCTTCTCTACGGACGGAGAGAAGGGGGCCAGGGGTAGCGACGATGGGGCCGGGAGGCGGGAACGCGCCTGGCGGAACGGGGATACGGCGCAGGAAGGCCGCCAGCAAAGGGAGGCCCCGGAGGGGGCGTTCGGGATCGGCGAATTTCGCCTCTACCCAGCGGGTGCGTACCGCATGGGCGACGCCGTTCCACGTCGGCCCCAACCCCACCGTCCGGATGCCGCGCAGGAGCAAGAGCAGTGGATTGTCCATCGTTCACCTCTCGGAGTTGGATTAGGGAATCGTAGATGTAAAAAGATTCGCGTTCATCCGCGTTCATCCGCGCCCTTCAGAATCCGCCGGACGACAGTGACGATATCTCCCACCCGCAGGGGACGGGAGAGCCAGGCGGCGACGCGCACCCGCAGCGGGGCCAGCGTCCGCGCGTCGTAGGCCCCTACCACCAGCACCAGCGGAACGTCTTCCTCCAGAAAGTTCAGCAACTGGCCAATGCCGCGCCGGTCGGCGCGCGGGTCGCCCTGGACGTCCAGCACAACCAGTGCGGGATTCACCCGCCCGGTCGCCAGGGCTGCCAGCGCGACCTCCAGCGAGGGTAGTGCGACCACATTGTAGCCCGATTCCTGGAGCTCCGCCAGCAGCAGGGCGCGGGTCCGCCCGTCCGCTGCTACCAGCAACACCTCTTCCGGCCCCATCGTTCATCCAGTTTCGCGCCAAATGCCGGAGTTGTCAACAGAGGTTTGAACCACAAAGACGCGAAGACACCACAAACTTTTGTGCCTTTGTGGCCTTGGTGTCTCCGTGTGAGATCCGAAAACCGCTGGCAAAGCGAGAGATTCGGGGTATAATCGGCGCGTGAGGAATCGTTTCTGCAGGAGGTAGGGATGTGGGAGTTCTCGGACCGCGTGGTGATGGTGACGGGCGCGGCGGGAAACCTGGGCTCCGCCGTCACCCGTGCCTTCCAGGCTGCCGGTGCCCGTCTGATCCTGGCGGACCGTGCGCCGGACCGGCTGCCGGCCCTTTTCCCCGACCTGGCCGACTCCCCCGACCACTACCTGGCGACCTCCGTGGACTTGACCGACGCCGACGCCACAGGGGAGATGGTCCGAGAGGCCCTGCGGCGGTTGGGGCGGATAGACGTCCTGGTGCACACGGTAGGGGGCTATCGGGGCGGTCAGCCGGTTCACGAGACGCCGCTGGAGACCTGGCAGGCGCTCTTTGACCTCAACGTCCGCACCGCGCTGACGGTGACGCGCGCGGTGGTGCCGGTGATGGTGGCCCAGGGGGCTGGACGGCTCATCTACGTGGGGTCAAGGGCCGCATTGGAGGGCGGGAAGAACACCGCCGCCTACAGTGCGGCCAAAAGCGCGCTGCTTCGCCTGACAGAGAGCCTGGCGGCGGAACTGCGGGGAACAGGGGTGACGGTCAACTGTGTCCTGCCCTCCACTATAGATACGCCGCAGAACCGGGCGGCAATGCCCAAGGCGGACCCGGCGCGCTGGGTGAAACCGGAGGCGATTGCCGACGTGATTCTCTTTCTGGCCTCCGACGCGGCGCGCGCCGTCCACGGGGCGGCCATTCCTGTGTATGGGGCCGGGTAGGGATGGTGGGCTGGGGCGGGCGGCGAAGCCGTCCGCCCCAGCCGCCGGCCACATTATTGAGTCTCGCATATTAAAAAAACGAGGTAGCCCACCGTTCTCCCTGAAGGGGAGTTGAAGGGGAAAATGGTTTTTTGTAGCAGCGAAGCCGCCGCAAAAAACCCGTCTCTTCCCCCTTTTCGCAACACAGAAGCACATCCGCTCCTTACAATACGAAACTCAATATAGACCATAGTATAGGCCAATGAAGCAACGACATCTGGAGTACGCGGTCATCATCGGGATGATGCTGACCGGTGGATATGTATTGGTCAGCGGCCTGCTGGCCCACCTCTTCGGCTTTCCCCAGTTTCTCCTTCACCGCTGGGCCGGCTATGCCTGCGCTGCCCTGGTCATCGTCCACCTGGCCCTGAACCGGAAGCGCGTCCGGAGTTATCTGCTGGCCCTGCGGCGACGGCCTGCCAGACCCGCTGTGCCTCCGGAATCTCCTGTTCCCCAACCCCGCCCCGGCCTGGACCGGCGGGGATTCCTCATCGGGGCCCTCTCTGGGCTGGGCGGTTTTCTGCTGGGGCGCTTCTTCCCGGCTTCCCGGTCTCCCGCCGAGGGAGATATGGGCCAGCAATATCACCGCTGGAGTATGCCCGGCGGCTCCGGGCTCAATGGCCTGCGACTGGATTGGGGCCCGCGCCCGCCTACTGTCAAGGCATACCCTCAGGCTTCCCGCATCCCCTTGCCTGCCCCGCGTCCGCCCGGGGCGGACCTGTGGGCCGTCATTGCGGCCCGCCGCTCCCGGCGGGAGTACCTCTCCGGCCCCCTCCCGCTGGAGGACCTCTCCGCCCTTCTCTACGCGGCCCAGGGGGTCACGGAGCCCCGGTGGGGATTCCGGGCCGCGCCCTCTGCCGGCGCCCTGTACCCAATGGAGACCTATGTTGCCGTCCACGATGTGGCGGGTCTGGAGCCGGGCCTGTACCATTATGCGGTCGCCGACCATGCCCTGGAGCCGGTGCGGATGGGCGACCTGCGGGCATCGCTGGTCGTTGCCGGCGTCGGGCAAGAGATGCTGGGGACGGCCCAGGTCTGTTTTATTCTGACCGCCGTCTTTCAGCGCACCCGCTGGCGCTACCGGGAGCGGGCCTACCGCTACATCCTGATGGAGGCCGGACACATCGGGCAGAACATTTACCTGGCGGCGACAGGACTGGGCCTGGGCGCCTGCGCAATAGGCGCCTTTTTGGACGACCAGGTCAACGACCTGGTGGGGGTGGACGGGGAGGAAGAAGCCGCTATCTACCTGTTGACGGTGGGCAGGGTGGCAAACGTCCCAGGCACTTTGGAAGTGCCTGGCACGTCATAAGGTCTAAATAATGCGGGTTTCCCTCCTGGCTCTCGGTTTCACCACCACGGTTGCCCAGGTTCTGCTGGTGCGGGAACTGGTCGCCGTTTTCTACGGCAACGAACTGGTCCTGGGCCTGATTCTGGCGGCCTGGCTGGCCTGGGGGGCTCTGGGCGCCGGGCTGTCGGGCCGTTTTGCTTTGTATGGTCACAAGGCCCCAAACCGCATCATGGCCGGGGGACTGGTCGCTCTCGGCCTGCTGCCAGCCCTCCAAATGCTCCTGGTGCGCGCCGCGCGGGGGCTGTTGCGGGTCCCGCCCGGCGCCCTGGTGGAGTTCGGGCCGATGGTGGGGACGGTGGTGCTGGCTGTCGCGCCGACCTGCCTGCTGGCGGGGGCACTCTTCCCGCTGCTGACCCGGCGCCTGGCCGAGACGGGCCGTCCCCCCGGACAGGCCTACCTCTGGGAGTGCGCCGGAGCCGCTACTGGCGGGGTGCTCTTCAGTTTCGTCTTTATCCGCTACCTGGACCCCTTCCAGACCGCCGCGCTGGTCCTAGCTGCCGACCTGGCTGCTGCCCTTCTCATTGACTTCCGGCCTCCGGCTCCCGGTTTCCGGTTAACTGCTATCGGCTTCCTGCTGACGGCTACCGGCTTCCTGCTAACGGCTCCCCTTATTCACCGCGCCACCCTCCGCTGGCAGTGGTCGGACCTGGCCTTTGCCGCCGATTCCCCCTACGGGCGCATCGTCATCCAGGCCCGGGACAGCCAGCGCATTTTCTACGAAAACGGCATCCTGATGTTTGAGACCCAAGGGACCCGGCCTGAGGAGGTCGTCCATCCGCCGCTTCTGGCTCATCCGGCCCCCCGGGACGTCCTCCTCATTGGCGGCGCGGCGGCGGGCAACCTGCGGGAGGCCCTGCGCCACTCGGTAGCCCACGTCACCGTCGTGGAGCCCGACCCGCTGATTCTGCGGGCCGCCCGTCTCCATCTCCCGCCCGACGAGGCCGCCGTGCTGGACCACCCCCGGGTAACCGTTATCTTGGCCGACGGACGGCGATTTGTCCAGACAGCCCCCAAGACCTTTGACGTGGTCATCCTGGACCTGCCGGAGCCGTCCACCGGCGCGCTGAACCGGTTTTATACGGAGGAATTTTTCCGGGAGGTCCGGGCCGTCCTGAACCCAGGGGGCGTCCTGGCGCTGGGGCTTCCGGCGGCAGAGAACTACTGGAGTCCGGAACTGGCCCGCCGGAACGGGAGCGTCTACCATACCCTGCGCGCCGCCTTCCCTCATGTGCTAACGTTGCCCGGCGACACCACCTATTTCCTGGCCTCCGCCGACCCGCTGGAGGCCGACCCGGACCGGTGGGGCCAGCGGCTGGCCGAACGGGGGATCACCACCCGCTGGATGACGGCCGCGTACATCCGCTACCTCTTCACCACCGACCGCTTCGCCCAGGTGCGGGAGGCGCTGGAGAGGACGGCGGGGGTACGCCTCAACCGGGACCTGATGCCCATTTGCTACTATTACGACCTGGCCCTGTGGCTCTCCCGTTTCACTCCGCGCCTGCGGGGCTTCTTTGAACGGACGGACGTCCTGCGGCTGAGTTGGGTTGCTCTGGCGCTGGCCTTGCCAGTGGGGTTGTCGCGCCTGCGGCGGGGGTGGGCTCTCCCGATGGCCGTCGGCGGCGCGGGATTGGCAGGGATGATGCTGGAGGTGGTGATTCTGCTGGCTTTCCAGGTGCGCCACGGCTCTCTCTACGCGCAGGTCAGCCTGATCGTCGCTGCCTATATGGTCGGGATGGTACTGGGGAGCCGGTGGGGGGCTTCCTGCCGGTGGAAGTCGCCGATGGCTCATAGGGCCCTGCTGGCCCTGATGGGCGCGCTGGCCCTGGGGGCAGCCGTTCTCCCGCTTTTCCTGCAGCGGTCCCTCCCAGCCCCCGTGTTCCCACTGCTGGCCCTGCTGGCGGGCGGCTGGGGAGGGGCGGTTTTCCCGCTGGCTCTGGGGGCCGAACAGGGAGACGTGGGCCGGGCCGCCGGTCGCCTCTACGGGGCCGACCTGGCCGGAGGGTGCCTGGGGGCGCTCCTGGGTGGGACTGTCTTCATCCCCCTTCTGGGCATCCCCCAGACCTGCGGGGTGGTCGCCCTGGTGTGCCTGGCGGGCTGTTTGGCGGTGATGAGATAAACCACGAAGACACCAAGACACGAAGAAATGAATAATTAACAATTAAAAAATTAAACTTTGTGTCTTCGTGTCTTGGTGGTTTCCTTAGGAGGAAAACATGCGGTTTGTAGGAGTGGATGCCGGAGGAACGAAGACCCATGCCCTGGTCGCGAACGAATCCGGCGAGGTGTTAGGCGTCGGGCGGGCAGGGTCGGGGAACTGGGAGGGGGTGGGGTTGGAGGGCGCGCAGGCGGCGCTGCGGCAGGCAGTGGAGGAAGCACTGACGGCGGCCCAGACTTCGCCGAAGGAGGTCACCGCTGCTGCCTATGGACTGGCCGGCCTGGACTGGCCCTCCGACGAAGCCCGGTTGCGCCCGCTGGTGGAGAGCCTGGGCCTCTCCGGGCCGGCGGTCCTGGTCAACGACACCTTCGTCGCCCTACGGGCCGGGGCGCGGGAGCCCTGGGGGGTGGTGATTGTCGCCGGGACCGGCACCACCGTCGCCGGG
>DAOTWK010000393.1:0-3012 GCA_034435815.1 Anaerolineae bacterium
CTCCCCTCTCTCGCCGCCGAAGGCGAGCAGGAGGGCCAAGTCGAGGGCTCGCCCGAGGCGAGGGGAGGGGCAGGGGGTGGGTTGAGGGCCAAACCGACCGTCGATAAACGTGTACGGGCTAATTTTTTAAACCTCATAACGTCCGGGCTCCGAAAGCAAATCTCTTCGGGCTCTTTGGCTCGCGGAAGGGCAGGGTGAGCGGCCAGACAAGTGGTCTTCAGCCCCCGAAGGGGGCTTTACAAGGTGAGCCCGGCTGGCGGAGAGCCGAACCCAGCCTTAAGTTAGCGCCAAGGGGGAGAACAGGGTTTGGGGGCGGCGGCCCGAAGGACCGCCGCCCCCAAACCCCCTCTTCTTCCCCCTTTCGGGCAGGGGGGATGAGGGGACCCCAATCACCCTGCGGGCTATTGCCAGGATCGTTTGTTAAGCCGCAATTCGCCTACACTATGATGCAGGTCTGGCGGCCTGCGCCACTTCTTTCAGTGCCGCCAGCAGGCGCGGCGCGGTCTCCCGCCCCAGCGACATAGTCTCCTCGTAGTGGCTCCCCGGCTGGAATGGGTCGTCGGGATAGGTGAAGTCCTCCTTGGGCAGGATGTAGCCTATCTCGTCGTTGACCAGCCCGATCACGCCCGCCACCTCCGCCCCAGCCTGGCGCAGGAGCGTTTTGACCTCCAGCCCCAGCCCGGGCGAGAGTTCCCCCGGCACCCCCGCCAGCCAGACCGGGCCGACCTGGAGCAGGTTCACCTCGGTGACCACCTGCCCCTCCAAAAGAGGGACCGAAGGGAGCAGGCCGGCAGCCATTGCCATATGGAACAGGGGGTTGGTCATCGGCACCAGGACCTGGCGCCGCAGGTGGGTCAGGTGAGTGGGCAGGATATCCCGTCCGGCAGAGAGGGCCCGGAGTCCTGCCCCCGCCACCGCCTTCCCGATTCGCTCCGCCTCGGCGAAGGTGTGCTCGTCGGTGTCCGGCGTCATCATGCCACCCAGCGCGCCGACAAGGAAGATGCACGGGGCGCCCGTCGCGTCCTCCGCGTGACGGCGCAGGAAGCCAGGGTAATCGGCGCTGATGGCCTGATTGTGCTCCCACATCACTTCCGGATGGCAGGGGAATAGCATCAGCGTCGCCAGCACATCCCCCCGCTCAGGGCAGAGGAACTGGAGGGCGGTCAGTTCGTCGTCCACGATGTGGGGGTCGCGGGCGTTGCGGGCCACTCCGGGCACGCGCGTCGCTGCTGCCCGCATCCGGGCCGGTTGCAGGCCCTCTAGCGCGGCCAGCAGCGTCTCCAGCACCCGCTCCTTCAGCCAGGTCAGGTACTGCGGGTCGGTGCCAGGGGTGGAATAATCCGGCCCCCAGAGGCCGATGGTGTCGGGGCCGTCGTGGTTGTGGGTGCAGGCCAGGAGGAGTCCGGTGCCCGGGGCCTGTTCGGCCAGCCGCTCCTCTATCTCCAGGACGTATGTGCGTGGGAGGCCAATAAGGTCCAGCGCGGCCAGCACCACGCGCTGCTCCTCCAGTTCCAGCGCCAGCGTGCAGGCCCAGAGGTCGTCGTGGACGGAGCGGGCCGGCCGGTTCTGGCCGAACCCCGCCAGATAGACCGGTCGGTCCAGCGACGGCGTGATGGTCTGACGGGCAAACCCCATGCGCAGGGGCATTGTTCCCTCCTGTTATTCCATTACAGGCACTGGCCCGGAGGCCACCGGGACGACCTCCCCGGTGCGGGCGCTCTCGTAGGCAGCGTCCACCACCTGCATGTTGATCCAACCCTCCAAGCCGCCGGGAACCGGCGGGCGGCCCTGCCGGATGCAGTCCACAAAGTAGGCCATCTGGTCGTCGTACATGCTCTGCGGACAGTGGGGGTCCCGCACCGGTGGGAAGCCCGAGGGCACTTCCTGGCCTCCAATCACCAATCGGGTAGGGAAGACCTGCCCGAACCCGGCAGTCCCATAGAGTTGGGTCGCCGCCTCCGGCCCATCGGCGTAGGGCTGCCACCAGCCCGATTCTATCACCGAGACCACCCCGTTATCCCAGTTGACGACCAGCACACCCGTGTCGTCCACATCGTAGTCGCCGTAGTGGGTGCCGACGCGGGCATAGACGCTCACCGGCAGCGGGTCGCCCAGCAGAAAGCGGGCCGTATCCAGCGCGTGGATGCCCATATCGGCCAGCGCCCCGCCGCCTGCAAACTGCTTCTGGGTGAACCAGCCGCCCGGCCCCCAGTTGACGTGGACGCCGTACCCCTTGGTACGGATGATCTGGCCCAGTCGCCCTGCTTCCACCTGGCGGCGCAGCCACTGGACTTCGGGGTCAAAGCGCCAGCAGTGGGCGACCATCAGGAGCGCCCCCGAGCGGCGGCTGGCAGCGACCATGGCTGCGGCTTCTGCGGCGTTCATCGCCATGGGCTTTTCCACCATCACGTGCACGCCTGCCTCCAGCGCGGCAATGGTCTGCGGTGCATGCAGATAGTTGGGCGTGCAGACGACCAGCGCGTCCACTCCACCATCGGCCAGCAGGTCTTTGACGTCCAGGTACTGGCGGGAGATGCCGAAATCGGCGGCGAAGGCGGCCATAGACTCCCGCTGGTGGTTGACCACCGCCGTCAGTTCCCCATCGGGGAGTTTGCGGGCTGCCTGAGCGTGAATGCGGGCGATGTAGCCGGTGCCGGTAAAGGCGATTTTCAGGGTCATGTTACCTCCTTATCTCTTGCGCAGAGGGAGCGCGGTCCTGTCCCAACGGTACGAACTGTGCTGATTGGAAATCAGCCTCCCTGGGTGCTCCTGCGCCGGGCGTCAACCTGTAGCGCAAGATAAATCTTGCGCCACCAGAGGGGCGGCGCAGGCCGCCCTCTAGCCGAAGGCCCAGGAAGGGTGACTTCAGTCGGCGCAAAACCGCCCCGCGCGCGTCCAGAGGGGGGCTCTGCCCCCCTCTGGACTCCCCCCACAGAGCCCAGAGTTCCAGAGACCAGAGGACCAGAGTTCAGAGAGGAGGGACAGGGGACGCCACCACCCGAAAACCGGTGA
>DAOTWK010000394.1:0-4040 GCA_034435815.1 Anaerolineae bacterium
CGGCCGAAGGCCGCCGCAAAAGCCCCATCCCCTCTCTGTCAGGAGGACGCGATGGCAAAAATTGTTGATGCCCGGGGGCTTCCGTGCCCCCAGCCGGTTCTGCTGACCCGTAAAGCCCTGCAGGAAAGCGACACCGTCACAACCATCGTGGATAGCGATACGGCCTGCCACAATGTGACCCGGATGGCCGAGAAGGCCGGATACACTGTGCGGGCCGAGGAGCGGGACGACGGAGTCTATCTGCACATCGCCCGGGGCGAGGCCGCCCCGACAACGGTTCTGGCCTCAGAGGCGGCCCCGACAATCGCCCCGGCCCCGGCGCCCGCCCCGTCCGGCGGCCCGTTGGTCCTGGTGATCCCATCAGAGTTTATGGGACGCGGAGAACACGACGAGTTGGGCCAAATCCTTATCCGGGGGTTCTTTCACACTCTCAACGAGGTCAGCCCTCTGCCGGACGTGATGATCTTCCTCAACAGCGGCGTCAAACTAGTTGTGGAGGGGTCACCGGTGCTGGAGGACCTGTGCACCCTGGCGGATCAGGGTGTCCAGATTCTCGCCTGTGGCACCTGTCTGGGGTACTACGGTCTGAAAGAAAAGGTCGCCGTCGGCGAAGTGTCCAACATGTACACCATCGCCGAGACGATGATGCGGGCGGGGAAAGTGGTCTCACTGTAGTGCCGGGTCAATCCCGCCTGGACAGCCGTTCATACAGCCCCTCCAGTTCCTCGTCCGAGTAGTAGTAAATGATGATCCGCCCTCCCTTCTTCCCCGGGCGGACTTGGACACGCGTCCCCAGCGCTTGCTGGAAACGGTCCTCCAGGGCCCGGACTTCAGGGGCGGCGGACCGGGCGGTCGGGCTGGGGGGCCGGGTCTGCAGAATCCGCCCGACCAGTTCCTCCGTCTGGCGGACGGTTAGCCCCTGACGCAGGACGATGCGCAGCGCAGCGACCTGGGCCGCTGGGTCCTCCAGGGCCAGGAGCGCGCGGGCATGCCCCTCCCCGATGCGGCCGTTCAGGAGCGCCTCCTTGACTGCGTCGGTGGCCTTCAGCAGGCGCAGGGTGTTGGTGACGGCGACCCGGCTCTTGCCGACCCGCTGGGCCACCTCCTCGTGAGTCAACCCGAATTCCTCTATCAGTTGCCGGTAGGCCCCTGCCTCCTCCAGCGGGTTCAGGTCCTTTCGCTGGAGGTTCTCCACCAGGGCCAGTTCCAGCGTCTGCTGGGGGGCCAGGTCTTTGACGATGACCGGCACCGTGGTCAGGCCGGCCAGTTTCGCCGCCCGCCAGCGCCGTTCCCCCGCCACCAACTGGTAGCCGTCCCCCTCCCGAGTGACGATGAGAGGCTGGAGGACGCCGTGCGTCTGGATGGAGAGAGCCAGTTCCACCAACTCGTCGTCTCGTATGAGCATGCGGGGCTGATGGGGATTGGGACGGATGTCCTCTACTGGCACCTCCAGGATGCCTGCTGTCTCTTCGACCGGAATCAATGCTTCCAATCCCCTGCCCAGGCCAAATTTACCCGCCATGTTCCACCTCCGCCGACGGCGCCCGTCCGTCGCCGCTGAGTAGTTCCCAGGCCAGAGCCCGGTAGGCCAGGTCACCCGGAGAACGGGGAGCGTAGGCCAAGATGGGGAGCCCGTGGCTGGGCGCCTCGCTCAGCCGGACGTTGCGCGGGATGACCGTCCGGAAGACCCGGTCTCCAAAATACCGTCGCACCTCCGCCACCACCTGCTGGGAGAGATGGGTGCGGGAGTCAAACATAGTCATCACCAGGCCCCGCAGGCGCAGATAAGGGTTCAGAGAACGGCGTACCAGGTCCAGCGTGCGCATCAGTTGGGTCAGCCCTTCCAGGGCCAGGTACTCGCACTGGATGGGGATGATGACGCCGCCCCTGGCGGCGACCAACGCGTTGACCGTGAGGATGCCCAGGCTTGGCGGGCAATCTATCAGGACGTAGTCGTACCGTTCGTCCAGGCCGGAGAGGGCGGTTTCCAGCCGCCGCTCGCGGCCTGGCAGAGAGACCAGTTCCACCGTTGCGCCGGCCAGTTGGGCCGAACTGGGCACCAGGTCCAGCCGCACCCAGCGGGTCAGGGTGATGACTTTGTCCAGCGGCGTCTCGCGCACCAGGGCGTCGTAGACCGTTGCCGGGAGTGCGGCGCGGTCCACCCCCAGGCTGACCGTCGCGTTGGCCTGGGGGTCCATATCCACCAGCAGGACCCGCTGGCCCCAGTGGGCCAAGTAGGCTGCCAGGTTGACGGCGGTCGTGGTCTTGCCCACGCCGCCCTTCTGGTTGGCGAAGGCGTAGATGATCATAAAATTGCAGGAGTTACGCGCTGGTCAGCGTAGCGCAGGCCGCCAGGCCAATGTAGCACGGCCGCCAGGCCTGTGAATACAGGCTAACAGCCTGTGCTACGCGATCGGGGTTTTTTTACTCCCCGAGGCAGCGGGCGACTTCCGTCGGAGTAGGGGTGCCAGAGAGGCCGGGCCGGGTGACGGAGATGGCGGCGACACAGTTGGCCCGGCGGGCGGCCTGTACCGGATTGTCTCCCCGCCAGAGGCAGGTGAAGAAGACGGCCGCGAAGACATCCCCCGCGCCGGTGGGGTCCACCTCCCGGGCTGGGAAAGCGGGCAGGTGCCAGACCCGACCGTCGGCATAAACGGAGCATCCCCGCGCGCCCCGGGTGACGGCCAGGATGCGGGTCTGTGCGGCCCAATGGGTTGCTAGCACCTCGTCGCCGCCGATGTCCTCTTCGCTCAGGACAACGGCGTCGGCGCGCGGCAGCCACTGCTCCGCCTCCTCCCAGGGGCCTGGGGTGACCCGTCCGCTCCCGTCCCAGCGGCGCATCCAGCCCTGGGGAGTCAGGCCCAGGAAGTCGGCGGGGATGTGGTCGGCCAGGGCAGGGTCGCATTCCTGCGCCACGGGGCCCAGGTGGAGAATGCCCACGCGGCGGCGCAAGATGAATCTACGGAGCGTGTTAGGTGTCAGGGGAGCGGCGTGGGCGTGGAGAAACTGCACCCGCCCGTCCAATGTGTAGCGGTTTTCAAAGATGGTGTTGCTGGCCGCCGGGACGCGGTGAATTTCCACATCGGGAAGGATGACGCTCAGGTCCAGGGAGTCGTCGGCGCTGGTGAGGACAGCGGTGCGCAGGCCCAGCGCGCGGGCGGTGCGGGCGGCGTAGGACGCTGTGCCGCCGGGGGTCAACGAGCCATCCGGCAGCCGGTCCTGCGTCACGTGACCTACGACCAGATAATCCCAAATAGTCCCCACTACTCCTTGCCCACCCGGGGGATGATAGTGACCCGGCGGCGGTTGCCCTCGCCGACGCTCTGGGTGGTGACGTCCGGGTGGTCCCGGAGCGCCAGGTGGATGATACGGCGCTCGTAGGGAGGCATTGGCTCCAGATAGACGGTGCGCCCGCTCCGGACGGCCTGGCTGGCCATCCGCTCCGCCAGACGGCGGAGGTTCTGTTCTCTCCGTTCCTTGTAGCCCTGGACATCCACCACCAGATTGACCATATGGCCCATCTTCCGATTGACCAGCAGGCGCAGGATATGCTGAAGGGCTGCCAGAGTCTCCCCTCGCGGGCCGATCAGCGTATCCGCTCCAGCGGTCTGGATATCCAACACCAGGGTTGCCATCTCCTCATCGGTCGCCGGCTCCACCGAGCGAACCCGAATCTCAGCGGAGTAGCCCAGATGCTGGAGGAGGTCTGCCAGAATGGAGCGGGCCACTTTCGCAGCGGGCGAGTCCGAAGCAACCGGGAAGGCTATGGAAGTTGAAGCCGGGGTCGGGGCTGGCGCAGGGACGGCCTCAGAGGCGACCTGCGGCGTGAGTCGGACTCGCGCCATCCGGGCGCCGATGCCCAGGATACCGCGACTCCCTTCGTCCAAGACCTCAATCTCCACCGCCTCGCGCGGGAGACGCAGCGCCGCCAGCCCGGCCGCAATGGCGGCATCTACCGTTTCGCCGAAGAAAATCTTGCTTTCTGTGCTCATCTATGCCCTCGCAAGGAGGGGATTCTGCGGCGGGCGGCTGCGCCGCCC
>DAOTWK010000395.1:0-5318 GCA_034435815.1 Anaerolineae bacterium
TTGGAATAGGCCACCCGCTGATGGCGGACGTTGTAGCCGTCCTCAGTGAGCGAACAAAAGGGTCGCGGGAAAACGGCCGCGACCCCCATTTGATTCAGACGGACTTCCAGTTGGCGGATGAGCCCCTCTGGAAGCCAAGCGCTGTGGTCCACCGGGGCGATGACCGCCCGTGCACCGGCTCGTCGGGCGATATCGGGGATCAATTGGGCGACAGCGGGGCTTTCGCCCAGCGCCAGGATGAGGTCCGCCGGAGGGACATGGAGGGGGAGATAAGACTCCGGGTCGTCTATCATTGCCGGAAGTTCGGGCGCCCGCCAACACTCCACCGTCCAGCCCCGGGGGCCGTGGGCCCGGATGTTCTCCACAATACGCTGCCCGTAGTGGCCCTGGATGATGGCAAAGATGCGCATCTGGGCCGGGCGGGGCCGTCCCCACTCCAGCGGCTGCCGGATGGCTTCTACCAGGTCCTCTACCTGCCGCCCCACCTTCGTCTGACGGTAGTGAATGTGGATGCGGTTATCGTCCAGGTTGAGCGCCACCACCTTGAGGCCGGGGAGGGCCTGGAAGACCTGGGCGACGACGGCTTCCTGCTCCCCGCCCGGGGCGCCGATGACCACCACGTCGGGAACCATCTCCTGGATACGGGCGAAGGTCTCGGGGGAAATATCGCCGCTGCCGACGACCTCCAGCCCCGGCTGTTCCCGCAGGAGCGTCTCCACGCCCTCCGCGAAGAGGGGATGCCCAGTGAGGATGAATACGCGACAAGTGGACATACTGACCGCCGGTCAGTTACTGACCGGTTTTCATGATACCCTATCTCGCCGATTTGTCTATAGCATGTAAGGACTATTTGGCAGCCAGTAATAGCACAAAAGGACTAACAACAAGGGTTCCGCACTTACCCTTTGGACACCGGGCAATTTATGGCTGCCTTCATTGGCTGCCTTCATTGGTCACAGTGTAACAAAGGGATTCGGCAACAGTGTTTTGCCTGACGGGCTTTACCTTATCTCCCTGCCCGAAGGGGAAAAGAAGAGGGGTTTTACGGCAGGCGGCTTCGCCGTCCGCCGCAAACCCCCCTTCCTTCCCCTCCCCTCTCCTGCTGCCGAAGGCGAGCGGGAGAGGGGAAAACAAGAGATGTTGGGACGACAGCCCTCGGCCGCCGTCGCCCCTTTCCTGAGGAACTGTGACTTGCCTGAGGTTCGGACATAAGTTGGGACATCTGCGTTCTTTCCGGCCCTCACCCCACCCCCTTGCCCCCACTCCTCTCCCAACTCGTGTCTGAACTTCAGACTTGCGTCTTTTTCCACCTTGAATATAATGACCGATAGTCAGTTATCCCACGCCGGAGGAAACGGATGGACTTTTCCCTGACCCCCGAACATGAAATGGTCGTCCGCATGGTGCGGGACTTCGCCGAGAAAGAAGTGGCCCCCTACATCAAAGAGTACGACCGCGCCCACAAACCGTTCGTCCGGGCTATTGAGCGCATGGCGGAACTGGGCATTCTGGGCATCTGCATCCCCGTCCGCTACGGCGGGCAGGGGATGGACTATATCAGCCTGGGGCTGGCCTGCGAGGAACTGGAACGGGTGGACACCTTCCTGCGGGTCGTGATGAGCGTCCATGTCGGCCTGAACAGCCTGGGCCTCCTCCAGTGGGGGACGGAGGAGCAAAAGCAGCGGTTCCTGGTCCCCCAGGCTCGGGGGGAGCGCTGGGCCGCCTTCGGCCTGACGGAGCCCGGGGCCGGCTCGGACGTCGCTGCGCTGGCCGCCACCGCCCGGCGGGAGGGAGACGTCTACATCCTCAACGGCGAGAAGATGTGGATCAGCCTGGCCTCTATGGCCCATAACATCCTGGTCTTCGCCCGCACCGACCCCAAGGCCCCACCCCATCAGGGCATCACTGCCTTCATTGTGGAGCGGGAGATGAAAGGCGTCACCACCGGCGATATTCACGGCAAACTGGGCGTGCGCGCTGGCTCCACCGGCTGGATCGCGATGAATGACGTGGAGGTCCCGGTGGAGAACCGGCTGGGCGAAGAGGGCGAGGGTTTCAAAATCGCGATGTCCTGCCTGGATAATGGCCGCTACACCATTGGCGCCGGGGCCACAGGGCTCATCCGGGCCTGCCTGGAGGCGTCGGTCAAATACGCCCATGAGCGCCGCACCTTCGGCCGCCCCATCGCCGAGCACCAGTTGGTCCAGCAGATGATTGCCCGCATGCGGCGGGACTATGAAATCGGGCGGTTGCTATACCTGCGGGCGGGCTGGCTGAAGAACCAGGGCATCCGCAACACCTGGCAGACCAGCCTGGCGAAGTGGTTCGCCACCGAGGCCAGTTTCGCCGCCGCCTCGGACGCGATCCAGATTCACGGCGCCTATGGCTATTCCGATGAGTACGACGTGGAGCGGTTCCTGCGCAACGCCAAGGGGGCCTGCATCTATGAAGGCACCAGCCAGATTCACGAACTCATCCAGGCCCAGTACGTTCTGGGTTACCGGCAGGACCGGCCGCTGCGATGCGAACTCCCAGCCTACGACCCAGAGGAATGGCAGCGAGAGGCATAACCTCACCTCACCCCCGGCCCTTCGGGCCACCCCCTCCCCTTTCCTGACCTTTGGTCAGGAGAGGGGAGGAGGTAGGGGGAGGGGTGAGGTCCATTCCCCATCCCACAACCGGAGGTGAATCCATGCACATCGTCGTCTGTACCAAACAGACGCCCGACTCGGCGGCCAAACTGACGGTGGACGCCGCGGGCAACGTCTCCTGGGGGGATTCCCCCATCGTCATCAACCCATGGGATGAGTACGCGGTAGAGGAAGCGCTGCTCATCAAGGAGCGACTGGGCGGCAACGCGACGATCACCGTTATCTCCATGGGGCCAGAGACCGCGCTGGAGGCACTCAAACACGCTATCGCGATGGGCGCCGACGAGGCCATCCGTGTCTGGGACCCCGCCTTTGAGGGTTCCGACACGCTGGCGACCTCCTACGTCCTGGCGAAGGCCATAGAGAAGATGGGGGACGTGAGCCTGGTCCTCTTCGGCAAGTCCGCCATTGATAGCCAGACGGGGCAGATACCAGTGGAAGTGGCCTACCGCCTGGGCTTCTCCCCCCTTACCTACGTCATTAAGATTGCCGAACTGGACCCGGCGGGGAAGTCCATCACCGTGGAGCGGCTGCTGGAGCAGGGCCGGCAGGTAGTGAAGGCGCCTCTTCCCGCCGTCGTCGGCACCATCAAGGGGATTAACGAGCCCCGCTACCCATCGTTTATGGGCATCCGCAAGGCCACCCGCGCCCAGTACCCGGTTTGGAGCGCGGCCGACATCGGCGCGGACCCGGCAAAGGTTGGCGCGGCCGGCTCCGGCGTTCGCTGGACCCGCATCTTCCCACCCCCGGCCCGCGAGGGGAAGGCCGAAATCGTCCAAGCCGAGACGGTGGAGGAGACCGTCCGCATCCTGGTGGATAAACTGCTGGCGGAAAAGGTGATCTAACGGGAGGAACCGATGAGCAACGACATTTTCGTCTGGATTGAACAGTTTAACGGACAGGTGGCCGGCCCGTCGTGGGAGGCCATCGGCGCCGCCCGCACCCTGAGCAGGACGCTGGGCGGGCAGGTCTGCGCCTGCCTCTTCGGGCACGGCGTGGAAGCGCTGGCGAAGGACGCCATCGCCTACGGCGCCGACAAGGTCTTCCTGGCCGACGACCCCACCCTGGCCGATTTTCGTCTGGAGCCGTACGCGGCCCTGATGGCCGAACTGGCCCGCCAGCATGGGCCCGCGCTCATCCTGATGGGCGCCACCGCCCGGGGCCGCGACCTGGGCCCGGCAGTGGCAGTAGACCTGGAGACCGGCTGCGTCGCCGACTGCACTGCGCTGGAGTTCCAGGACGGCCAACTGGTCGCCACCCGGCCCATCTACGCCGGAAAACTCCTCTCCACCTGCACCATCCCGGAGCGGCGGCCTGCCGTCTTCACCCTGCGCGGCCGCGCCTTCCCCAAGCCCGAACCGGACCCCTCCCGCACCGGCGAGGTCATCCAGGTGGCCCCTGTCCTCAAAGAAGAGGACATCCCCTCCAAAGTGGTCGGCTTCCAGGAGACGGTGGGCGGGGTCAACCTGGCCGACGCCGCCATCATCGTCTCCGGCGGCCGGGGCGTGGGCGGCCCGGAGGGATTTGAGCCCATCCGAGAACTGGCCCGGACGCTGAAGGCCGCCGTCGGCGCCTCCCGCGCCGCCGTGGACGCTGGGTGGATCCCCTACGAGCATCAGGTCGGGCAGACCGGCAAGACCGTCAGCCCTGACCTCTATATCGCCTGCGGCATCTCCGGCGCCATCCAGCACCAGGCCGGGATGCGCACCAGCAAAGTGATTGTCGCCATCAACAAGGACCCCGAAGCCCCCATCTTCCAGTTGGCCCGCTACGGGATCGTTGGCGACCTTTTCAAGTATGTTCCCGCCCTCACCGCCGAACTGAAGAAGCGGCTGGGGGCATAGAGGAGTGTCTGAGTGCCAGAAGTGCCTGGCACTTTTCAAGGTGCCAGGCACTTTTACTAAAAATATGCGCGCCGACCTGCACATCCACACCGTCGCCTCCGACGGCACCTGGATGCCCCAGGAGGTCGTGAAGCACGTCCAGGCGGCCGGAATCGGCCTCTTCGCCGTCGCCGATCACGACACGCTAGAGGGAGCGCTGGCCGTCGCCGACATCGTCCGCCGGACCCCCGGCGCCCCGGCCTTCCTGTTAGCCGTGGAAATCTCCACCCTGTTGGACGGCGCGCTCGTCCACATCCTGGGTTACGGCGTCCGCCCGGACCACCCGTCACTGAACGACCTGCTGCGGTCCAACCGGGCCCGGCTGGAGTGGGTCAACGACGAGACCCTGCGGCGAATGGCGCGGGCGGGCTATCCGGTGGACCTGGAGGCCTACGCCGCCTATCCGAACGACCCCCGTCGGGGTGGCTGGAAAGGGCTGAATTTTCTGATAGATGCCGGCCTCTGCCGGGACGTCCGGGACTTCTTTGAGCGTATCTTCGTGGACCCCGTCCGTCCTCCAGAGCCGGACTTCCCCCACCCGGAGGAGGCCATCCACCGGATTCGGGAAGCCGGTGGGGTACCGGTCCTGGCCCACCCGGGCGGAAGTCTGGGCCGATTCGGGCCGATAGAGGAGGCGCTGGCCTCCTTCCTGGCATTCGGCATCGCCGGGGTGGAGTGCCACACCCCCTACCACTCCCCGGAGATGACGGCCCGCTGCCAGGCCTTCTGCCTCCGCCACGACTTGCTAATAACGGGCGGGTCCGACTGCCACGGAGAATTTGCC
>DAOTWK010000396.1:0-3360 GCA_034435815.1 Anaerolineae bacterium
GGGGCGGAGATTATTGCCGGCCGTCACGTCATTGTCTGGGGGAAACTGCACGGCGTGGTGCATGCTGGGGCCCTCGGGGACGAGAGCGCGGTCGTCTGCGCGCTGGACCTGGCCCCAACGCAACTCCGTATCGCCGACCACATCGCCCGCTCTCCGGAGGAGCGCCGCCGTCGGCCCGTGCCGGAAATGGCCCGCGTCCACAAAGGGCGCATAGAGGCCGTTCCCTGGCCCCATCGGTAAGGAGGTGGAATGAGTGCCCGGGTGGTGACCATTACTTCGGGGAAAGGCGGAGTCGGCAAGACCACCGTCACCGCCAACCTGGGGGTCGCGCTGGCCATGCGCGGCCAGCGGGTGGTGACCATAGACGCGGATATCGGCCTGCGCAATCTGGACGTCATGCTGGGTCTGGAGAACCGCATCGTCTACGACCTGGTGGATGTGGTGGAGAGGCGATGCCGACTGCGCCAGGCGCTGGTGCGGGATAAGCGACTGCAGGAACTCTATCTGCTCCCCGCTGCCCAGACCCGCGATAAGAGCGCCCTGCGCGCGGAGGATATGGTTCGCGTCTGCGACGAACTGCGGGAGTCCTTTGACTTCTTGCTGGTGGACTCCCCGGCGGGCATTGAGCAGGGGTTCCGCAACGCTGTCGCCCCCGCCGACGAAGTGCTTATCGTGACCAATCCGGAAGTGGCGGCGGTGCGGGACGCCGACCGGGTCATCGGCCTGATAGAGGCGGAGGGCAAAGGCCCTGCCCGCCTCATCATCAACCGGCTGAAGCCAGAACTGGTACGGCGGGGGGATATGCTGGATACGGAGGCCGTGCTGGAACTGCTGGCGATAGACCTGATCGGCATCATCCCGGAGGACGAGACCGTCATTATGGCCGCCAACACCGGCCGCCCGGTGGCCTTTACCGACAACAGCCCGGCGGGCCGCGCGTTCCACCAGATTGCCCGCCGCCTGATGGGCGAAGAGGTCCCCTTCGCTCCACTCAAAGAGCCGGGTTTCCTGGAACGTCTTTTCCGCTGGATGCGCTCCGAGGGGGAGGAACAACGATGAAACTACGGGACCGTCTGCTCCATCGTCAGGAACCGCCCAGTGGCGAAATCGCCCGCGAACGTCTGCGCCTGGTGCTGGCTCATGACCGGGCCAATATCTCCCCTGGGCTGCTGGAGGTTCTGAAGGACGAAATCATCGCGGTCATCTCCCGCCATGTATCCATAGATCCGGAGGGAGTGCAGGTGACCTACACGGAAGGCCCGCGCGTCAACCGGCTGGTGGCCGATATCCCCCTGCGGACGGAGCGGAGAACGCGCAGGTAACGCAGGCCGCCCGGCCTGTAATGCAGGAATCCAGGCCTATGCGCCCGATTCAACCCTGGCGACAGTTTGACTTTCTCCTCCTGGTGGTGATGTTGCTGCTGGTGGCGCTGGGCGTGGCGATGATCCGCAGCGCCACCGCCAACACCCCCGACCTGGCCGACCTGTGGCGGCGCCAGGCGAACTTCGCCATCATCGGCTTGGCGCTTTTCCTCCTCGTGGCGGCCGCCCCCTATACCTGGTGGCGTCCGGTCTGGTGGCTGGGCTACCTGGTGGCCCTGGGGCTCCTGATCCTGGTTCTCTTCATCGGCCGTAGCGAAATCGGCGACGTCCGGCGCTGGTTCTACATTGGCTCCTTCCGCTTTCAGCCCTCGTTCCCGGCGATGCTCCTCCAAGTGGTCACCGTGGCGGCTGTTCTGAATTTCCGGTTTCGCCTGAAACGCCGCAGGTCGGGAGATGAGGAGCCAGAGGACGCGCCGCCGGGTCTCATTCCCTATGTCCTCTCCGGCCTCCTGACGCTGATTGTCGCTGTGCTGGTCTTTCGGGAACCTGATCTGAGTACGGCAGTCATTTACATCGTGGCCTGGATGGGGATGGCATTCGCTTCCGGAGTGCGCTTCCTGTATCTCATTGGTACGGGTCTGCTGGCAGTAGCCGGGATGGTCCCTTTCTGGCAATTGATGAAAGAGTATCAGCGGCAGCGGCTGCTGGTCTTTCTAAATCCCGAACGGGACCCCGGCGCGCTCTACAATATCCATCAGGCACTGATCAGCATCGGCTCCGGCGGGTTGTGGGGGCAGGGCTACGGCGTGGGCAGCCAGAGCCAGTTGCACTTCCTGCGAGTTCGCCATACCGACTTCATTTTTTCCGTCATCGGAGAGGAACTGGGGTTCATCGGGACGATGCTGGTCTTCTTCATGTTTACCCTCATCGCCTGGCGGCTACTGCGGGCCGCCGTCCTGGCGCCCGACCGATTTGGGCGACTGCTGGTGGTGGGGGTAGGAGTCATCCTTTACGTCCCGCTTCTGATCAACGTGGGGATGAACATCGGGCTTTTGCCCGTGACCGGTCTGCCTCTTCCCTTCATCAGTTACGGCGGCACCGCCCTGGTGACCTATATGACCGCGCTGGGGCTGGTAGAAAGTGTCGTTATGCGCCATCAGGAAAAGTGGTGAAACGATCCGGCTGGGCGAGCGAGCCTCTTTCGTCCCCCCTGTACTTTATCCCCTCCCTCAATTTTGGTCTTTTGGCCTGTAGTGCCCCTGCGTAGGCTTCCACCTGTTCCCACGGCCCAAAAGAAGGATTGTTTTGGCTGCGGCGGCGAAGCCGCTGCAACCCAAATTATCCTTCCATGCGGGCCTTCAAGTTGGCCAGAACCGTTTCTGCTTCCCGCTCGTTCATCTTGTGGACGATCGGCTCAGCCATCTTACCCAGTACTGCGCTGGGGATGGTGTAATCCACGCTCACCGAGACTCGTGTGCCAGCGCCTTCCGGCTGGTATATCCACACGAAGGTGCTGGGGATGCTGCCTTCGTTCTTATCTACGATGCGTTGATTCTCGACGAACTCAGTCCACTCGGCATGACCTTCAATACGAATGCCGGCCATCTTGTAGGTCCAGTCATAGCTATAGCCGCCGTTGGGCAGGGGCCGTACGTTCCTGACCTCCTGCAGGCTGGGCCAGATTTCCGGCAGGTTCTCCGGCCTTGCCATGAAGGCGAAAACCCGCTCTACTGGAGCGTTGATAAAGATGGTTTTCTCAATCTTGGCCATGGCTCATTTCCCTCCTCTACATTAAGGTTGAAAATGGGGCCCGGTGCGAGGGAAGGGTCAGCAATGACCACCAGGCCCCCCTTAGCCGTTGGGGACGTGGCCTACCCGCCAGGGCGGATAGGCTGAGGCACCACCGGTGACGGCCCCCAGAGTTCGGTGGTCACGTTGAGAGCGAGCGTATGCAGTTCGGCCCATACTTTCTGCGCCTCCTCGTGAGTGTACCAGGCTGCCCAGGCCGCCAGGTCGGCGAATTCGTAGGTCGCCACGA
>DAOTWK010000397.1:0-3104 GCA_034435815.1 Anaerolineae bacterium
TGAGCCGGGAGATGGCGCAGGACCCGGAGTTGAAGGACGTGCCGGTGATTATGGTGACCTCGCTCACCGGGGCTCGTGCGCAGGGAGTGGTACCCTCGGGAGAGTATATTCCGGTGGACGAATGGATTCACAAACCAATAGACCCGGACCATCTGCTGGCGCGGATAGAGGAGATGCTGAGAAAATAGCATTGGGCCGCTTCAACTGCTCCAACTTTTTCACCGCATGCGCAGTGAAGCAGTGAAAAAGGACCCGTAGTCCTTCAGGGATTGGCTGCGTGCACTATTGACAGAAAGGAGGAGGCGTCTTATAATATGATTGTCTTAACATCATAGATGCCAAACCTCTTGCAGAATCACAAATTTTACTCCCCTAATAGAGTTCCTTCGTCCTTAAGTCTGCAAAGTGGAATATACCCCGTCCATCTACGAGAGGAGGTGCTTATCGGATAATCGGTCAAAGACCTGGTTCCCGGATTCATAACATAGGACTTTCTCTCCTCGGTGCGGCCCCTCTCTGGCAGCGGCGCATGGCAAGTGGTTCTGTACAACCAGGAGGTTACACGCTATGAAAACGGTCTTTGTGTATCCTGAACGGTGTGTCGGTTGTAAGCAGTGTGAAGTGGCCTGTGCTGTAGAGCACTCGCGCAGTAAGGACCTCTATCAGGCCGTAGCAGAACAGCCCAAGCCGCGCCCCCGCATTGATGTTGCCCCCGGTATTTACTTGAATACCGCCTTCCCCAACAAATGCCGCCACTGCAATCCCGCTCCCTGTATGATGGTCTGTCCTACAGGCGCTATCAGCCGCAGTGGCGACATTGTGCTCATTAACGGCGACCGATGCATTGCCTGCGCTATGTGCGCAATGGTTTGCCCCTTTGACGTCATCCGCTACTACGAGGCACCGGTGCTGTTAGGGGAGCGAACGGTGGCTCTGAAGTGCGACCACTGCATTGAGCGGCAACAGCAGGGGCAGATTCCGGCTTGTGTGGAAGTCTGTAAGGTCGGAGCGCTCCAGTTTGGCGAAGTGAACGAGTTGATTCGGGCAGCCAGTACCCAGCTGGCTCAGGCGTTCTCGGTCGCTATGGGGGCCATCCCGAAAGAAATCCCCCGCCTGCCCGCTTCTATGGAAGCGTGGCGTTCCTGGGGAGAACAGGCGACCCGTATTAATGAATCACCCACAGGAGGTACAGAATGAGCGTGGAAACTATGAGCATTGCCACGGATACGCAGAAAATCCTGCTGTTTGCGCGCGAGGCCGGTATTGAGACGGTATGGGATCGCCTGAAGGCCCAAGAACCTCAATGCGGGTATTGCGCCCTAGGTTTGAGCTGCCGCAACTGCGTGATGGGGCCCTGTCGGATAGACCCTTTTGGAGACGGTCCTCAGAAGGGGGTCTGCGGAGCGGACGCAGACGTTATCGTCGCGCGGAACCTGGCGCGCACCATCGCCGCGGGAGCCTCTTCCCACTCCGACCATGGACGGGACATTCTGGAGACCCTGTACCGTCTGGGCTGTGGGGAGACAACGGGCTATCAGATCACCGACGTCGAGAAACTCCGGCGCTTGGCCGCTGAGTGCGGTATAGAGGTGGATGGCAAGGAGCCAATGGAGATCGCCCGGGAGTTGGGTTGGCTGCTGCTGGAGGACTTCGGCTCCCGAAAGGAGAGCCTGACGTTTGTGAAGCGCGTGCCCCGAGCCCGTCAGGAACTGTGGCACCGGCTGGGTATCACCCCGCGCGGCATTGACCGGGAGAATGTAGAGACGCTCCATCGCACTCACATGGGGGTGGATAACGACTACGTGAACATCCTGCTGCATGGGCTGCGGACCAGTCTCTCCGACGGATGGGGCGGCTCCATGATCGGTACCGAACTCTCCGACGTGCTCTTCGGGACGCCTCAGCCTCGCATGTCTCGGGTGAATCTGGGCGCGCTTAAGGAAGACCACGTCAACATCGCGCTGCACGGCCATAACCCGATGCTCTCCGATGTGATCGTCCGCGCCGCCCAGAGCCCGGACCTGCTCCAGCGGGCCGAGGAGGTTGGAGCGAAGGGGATCAATCTGGTGGGCCTCTGCTGCACAGGCAACGAGGTACAGATGCGCCACGGTATCCCGATGGCCGGCAACCATCTGTTGCAGGAACTGGTCATCATGACCGGGGTGCTGGATGCAATGGTCGTGGACTACCAGTGCATTATGCCCTCGGTGGTAGACATCGCCAAATGCTTTCACACCCTGGTTATCACAACCTTTGACAAGGCCAAATTCACGGGCGCGACGCACGTTTCCTTTGACACCCACCGGGGCATGGAGATCGGCCGCGAGATCGTCCGGATGGCCGTGGAGAACTTCCCCAAACGGATGGGCACTCCCCGTATCCCCGTGGAACCGGTGGAAATGATGACCGGTTTCTCGGTAGAGGCGATCCTCGGTGCCCTGGGTGGTACTCCGGAACCGCTGGTCAATGCCATTAAAGAGGGAGCCATCCGGGGTGCAGCGGGCGTCGTTGGTTGCAACAATCCGAAACTCAAACAGGACTACGGTCACGTGACGCTGGTCCGGCGGCTGATTGAAAATGATATTCTGGTCGTGGTTACCGGCTGTTCGGCGGTGGCGAATGGAAAGGCCGGTCTGATGGTTCCTGAGGCGGCCGATCGGGCCGGGCCAGGCCTGCGGGCGGTCTGTAGGGCGCTGGGAATTCCGCCCGTGCTCCATATGGGCTCCTGCGTGGATAACTCCCGCATTCTGGTGCTGGCGGCGGCACTGGCGAACTACCTGGGCGTGGACATCAGTGACCTGCCCCTGGCTGGCGCCGCTCCGGAATGGTACTCGGAAAAAGCGGTCGCCATCGGCGGTTACGTGGTGGCCTCGGGCATCTTCACCGTCCTCGGCGTTCAGCCCAACATCTTCGGAAGCCCCAATGTGGTCCGCCTGCTGGCAGAGGGCTTGGAGGGTGTGGTCGGCGCTCGGTTTGCGGTAGAGCCGGACCCGGAGAAAGCGGCCCTGCTGATCCGGCAGCACATTGAAAAGAAACGGAAGGCGTTAGGACTGTCGGCCGTAGCGGTTTAGCGCCCACCGGCGGCGCAGTGGCGAAGCCACTGC
>DAOTWK010000398.1:0-3136 GCA_034435815.1 Anaerolineae bacterium
TGCCCAGACAAGGCCGATCTCCAATCGCGCTACCCCCACCACCGAAAATCTACATCCGGGAAGACTTTATCCAGTTCCCACAATTCTTCCGCCAGGGCCCGGTCGGGGCGGCCCGACTCCACACTGGAGGCCAACTTCTCAAACCGTTCCACGTGGGCGGTAAAGCGCTGGACAGCGTACTCGCGCGCCTGCCCGGTGGTGACCAGGAAAGGCCAGTCGGAGGCCTCCAGAAGCAACAGTTCCCGCGCCGCCTGGTTGAGGACAAAGGCTTCGTCGGCAGTGACGTCCCCGGCCTTCTGGCGCGCCAGCCGACTCATCCGCGCTTCGCACTCGTGGATGGGCGCCCACATCCAGTGCGTCTCCGGGTTGTCCCAGGTCCAGTGGCCGCCGCCCAGGCCCCAGGAACTCTCCGGAATCGCCAATACCTCCTCCGGCGGATGGACTTCCAGGTACTGGCTCGCCGTCGTCAGCGCCACCCGATCGGAGCGGGCCAGGAGCCGCAACACCTCCCGAATCCAGTCCACCCCCTCAAACCACCAGTGGCCGAAGAGTTCGGTGTCGTAGTTGGAGGCGATGATGCCGAAGCCACCGGTCTCGGCGTGATATTGCTCCAGCAAATCGGTCACCAACCAGGCGAAGTGGCGGGCATGCTCCCCAACTTTGTACTGCGCCCAGTCAGGATGATACCAGTCCTTGAAGGCCAAATCCACCCGTGCACCGGTGACCCGCCAGTACTGGAGACCGGAGCGGTGGTCCTTCTTGTGGAACTCCCGGTAGTCAAACTCGCCGGGATAGCCCCAGTCGGCGGACCAGACCTGCATGCCGGTGCGGTTATTGCGGCCGATGGCCGCGACGCCGGAGTGCTCGCTCACCACCCCCGGGGTGGTGTTGACGACGTAGTAGGGCCGGTAGGTGCTGCGGGGCTTCTCCGGCACGGCCAGTTTCTCCAGCGGGAGAACGTAGCGGCGGACGATGGCGCCGTAGGGGCCGATGGCCTCCCCCGCCGCCTTCCCCACCGGACGCCCGCCCTCAATGGCATGGGTCTCCACGAAGAAGCAACCCAGCCCTTCATCGGCCAGCATCGTCTCTATCCCGGCGCGGAGGGTGCCGTCGGGGGCAACATAGGCGGGGCGGTAGGCGCATTCGGGGAGCCAGATGGCCCGGGGAGCCCGTCCGAAGTGGCGGCGGTAGGAGGCAATGCCAGCCTTCAGTTGTCCCCGAATCGCCGCGTCGGTGCCCAGGAGGGGGAGATAGCCGTGGGTGGCAGCGGAGGTGATGATTTCTATGACCCCGGCGTCCTGGAGGCGCCGGAAGCCGCCCAGGAGGTCCCGCCCGTACCGATGCCGAAAGGACTCCAGGAGGCCCGAGTACCAATCCCGATAGAAGGAGGCCAGGTACGCCGCGTGGGGATTGCCCTCCTCCTGGAAGCGGGGGATGTCCGCTTCGGCGGCCCGGATTCGTTCTTCCACATAGGCCTCAAAGTGGTCTTTAACCAGTGGGTCCGCCAGTTGCTCGCAGAGAATGGGCGTCAGCCCCAGAGTGAGGTGGACCGGCAACCCCTCTTCGTGGAGGTCGGTGAGGGCGTTGAGAAGGGGGATGTAGGTTTCGGCCATGGCCTCGTGAATCCACTCCTCGCCGTGGGGCCAGCGGCCCGCCATGCGGCAGTAGGGCAGATGACTATGGAGAACAAAGGTGAATGCGCCGATGGGCATAGAGAGCCTCCTGGATTGGAGATCAGCGATAATCCTCTCGCTGGGGATGCCAGGCATCCAGGACGAACGTCGGTTCGTCCAGAACCACGGCCTTATGGGGCACGCCGGAGGGGACACAGACTCCATCCCCGGCGCGCAGGACGCGGGTTTTCTCCCCCAGCGCGAACTCCATCGCGCCCCGAATGACGAAAGTAATCTGTTCGTGGGGATGCGCATGCTCGGGGATCACGCTGCCGGGGGCGAACTCAAAGAAAGTGACCATTGCGTGGTCCAGATAGACCACCCGGCGCAGGACGCCGGGCATTGCTTCGGTTGCGGGCAGTTCGTGAACAGTGAAGAAATCCATTGTCAATTCCCCTCTATCCGGAAAATTGTAGCGCAGGATTCATCCTGCACTGCGCTGCTACCGTTTCTGAACTGCGGACATGCGCCCTATGCATTGGATACTCTCAATATCTCCATCTGATGAGCCGCGTGGAACGAACTGCGCACCAGCGGGCCGCTCTCCACCCAGCGGAACCCCATCTCCAAACCGCGCCGCCGGAACTCCTCAAACTCTTCCGGAGTATAGTAGCGCTCAATGGGCAGGTGACGGCGGGTCGGTTGAAGGTACTGGCCAACTGTCAGGATGTCCACCCCCACCCCGCGCAGGTCAGCCATCACCGCCAGTACCTCATCGGCGGTCTCCCCCAACCCTACCATCAGGCCGCTCTTGGTCAGCCCGTCGGGGGCCATCCGGCGGGCGTTCTCCAGCACTGCCAGCGACCACTCATAGCGGTTGCGAGGCTGGACGCGCGGGAAGAGGCGGGGGACCGTCTCCACATTGTGGTTAAGGACATCAGGGCGGGCTTCCATCACCACCCGCAGGGGCTCCAGGTCGCCCTGAAAATCGGGGATCAATACCTCTACGGTACAATCGGGAACCCGGGCGCGGATTTCCCGGATGACTTCGGCGAAGACCGACGCGCCGCCGTCGGGGAGGTCGTCTCGGGTAACCGAAGTGATGACCGCATGGGAGAGGCCCATCGCAGCGACCGTCTCCGCTACCCGTCGGGGCTCTTCCGGGTCGGGGGGCGCGGGACGCCCGCTGCGGACGTTGCAGAAGCGGCAGGCCCGGGTGCAGGTATCCCCCAGGATCAGGAACGTCGCGGTCCGCTCCTCCCAGCACCGGCCAATGTTGGGACAGTTGGCCTCTTCGCAGACCGTATGGAGGCGCTGGGTCCGCATCAGCCGCTTGAGGCGATGATACTCCGGTCCCTCCCGGCGCGGCACCCGCAGCCACTCCGGACGGCGCAACAGACCTATAGAAGAAGCACCACCCTGGGACACGGCCCTAACCTCTTTTCTCACACAGAGACACAAAGACACGGAGATTTTCTTTGTGCGTAACTACCTACCCCGATGGCTGGGATGCCCATTTCCGC
>DAOTWK010000399.1:0-3325 GCA_034435815.1 Anaerolineae bacterium
ACGGCGCGCTCCCTGATGGGGCACGGACTGGCCTGGGTGTACGACCTGGTGGTGGACCCGGCCCATCGGCGGCAGGGAGTGGGCCGCGCTCTGATGGCGGATGTCATCTCCTGGGCTTCCGGTAAGGGGCTGGACGAATTGATGGTAGAGGTGCCCACCCGCAACTACCCGGCCATCTGCTTCTGCCGGGCGCTGGGACTTTCTTTCCGGGGATACCACGACCGCCACTGGCGGAATCAAGATATCGCGCTGCTATTTGGGACCCATTTGCGTTGAGACAATCGGGATTGTGAACTGGATAGGCGTCCTCCAACTTCTGAACATTCTGCTGACGTCGGGCATTGTCATCCTCTCCTTCGCCCTGGCAATTTATCTGTTGCTCTACAACTTCCGCAACCGGGTGGCCCAGATTTTCAGCGCCCTCCTCTTCTGCGTCCTCATCGTCTACTTTGTGGAACTGGTCATCGTCGCGGCGCCGGTGGAAGTGGCTCTGGAGTGGCTCCGCTTTCAGTGGGTGGGGATTGCATTCACCCCTGCCGCCTACTTCCACTTCACCAGCGCCCTGTTAGAGACCACGAATGACCGCAGCCGCCGGCGCGTATGGGGAATCGGGGTCGCCTACGCCCTGAGCGGCATCATCCTACTGGGTGCTCTCCTTACCGACCGCATCGTCTGGGATGGCATCCTGCAGATCGGGACCATCCACCTGCAGGCCGGTCCTCAGTTCTGGTTTTTCTCTCTCTACTTTGCCGTCTTCATCCTATGGGGCCTGGCGAGTGTCCTCCGGGCCTGGGAACGATGCCTCACCTCTACCTCCCGCCGCCGGATGGCTTACCTGGCCCTGGCCTCCCTGGCCCCGGCCGTTGGCGTCTTCCCCTATCTGGTGCTGACGGGATGGCCGCAGCGGCTCCCCGCCGTCCTCCTGTGGCTCCTGCTGGTCCTGGGCAACCTCTTTGTGGGCAGTATGCTGATGGTGATGGCCTACACCGTCGCCTTCTTCGGCGCCCTTACCCCCGACCGGGTAGTCAAGCACCGCTTCGTCCGATATCTCCTTCGCGGGCCCTTTCAGGCGACCGTGGTCGTGGCCATCATCATCGCTGCGTCCCAGTCGGGCGGACTGTTAGGTCTCTCCCCTTTGCAACTGGCCCTCTTCGGTGTCGTCATTGCCATTCTGCTGATCCAACTGGGCGTAGAATGGAGCAAACCGCTGATTGACCGTCTGCTCTATCGGCGGGACGAGCAGGAGATTGCCTGGATTCAGAGCCTGAGCAATCGGCTGCTGACCACCACTGACTTGCGGCAGTTCCTGGAGAACATCCTGACCGCCCTCTGCGACCTTCTCCGGACCCCCACCGCATTTGTGGCGGTGGTGGAGGGAGAGCAGGCGCGCATAGAAGTCGTCTGCGGGGCAATGGGTTCCGACTTCTCCCTTCCGGCGAGTGGGATCGGCGCGCTAACGGGGCGGATTCAGCCCTCCGGCGACCTCTACGTCTGGGATGGGTACTGGCTCCTGCCGCTCCGCTCCCGCTCCAATGACGATTTGATCGGCATTCTGGGGCTCCAGGCCCGTTCCCCGGAGATGGACTTGAGCACCGAGGAGCGGGACTTTCTGCGCTCTCTGGCTGCCCAGATAGAGGCCGCTCTGGAAGACCGGATGGTTCAGCAGGCGTTGTTCAGCGTTCTGGAGCGGATTATCCCCCAGATTGAGGAAATCCAGCGACGGCGAGAGATGCTGCGCTACGAGGGAGCACCGGCGCTGGCCCGTCTTTCCGACCCCCTGGCCACGCCGGAATTCCCGCGCTGGGTATGGGACGCGCTGGACCACTACTGGGGCGGCCCAAAGTTGACCCGCAGTCCTCTCCTGAATTTGCAGGTTGTGGAGCGGGCCTCAGATGACCACGGCGGACCCGTTAATGCGCTGCGGGCCGTCCTCCTGCGGGCCATTGAGCGGTTACGGCCCGAGGGAGAGCGCAGTCTGACGGCCACCGAGTGGTTGCTCTACAACATCCTGGAACTGAAGTTCATCAGGGGCTATCGGGTGCGGGACGTGGCAATGCGGCTGGCTATGAGCGAATCTGACTTCTACCGCAAACAGCGCATCGCCATACAGGAACTGGCCCGTGTTCTGGCAGAGATGGAGCGGGAAGAGCGAGCCCGGAGAAACACACCGTCTTCCGGGCGCCCATCGGTTTGACAGAAGTTGAATGGTGTCTATAATGCATATTTGACAACGGTATTTGGGAGGACGGGAGGATGGAATTTCTGCCGGCTGATGCACCGTATACTGAGGAATACTGGCAAACTCTGGTGAAAGAGGGGGAGTACAGTCACCATCCGGCTCCGCCAGCCGACCCCGAGAGTGTATGGCGTGGACTGGGTATAGGATCGGAGGCGGAAGCCCTCACTGCCCCCCCGTCCTCACCCGACGACGGGCGATGGACGGCTGCTGTTCGCGCGATGGAGGAGGGGGCAGTCTTGACCCTACCGGTCGTCGGTTACAACCGGGGCGGCCTGCTGGTGGAATGGAACGGCAGCCAGGGCTTCGTCCCGGTTTCCCACCTGGCCGACCTTTCTCCCTATCTGGATGAGCGGGAGCGGGAAGAGGCCCTGCGCACCCGTGTTGGCCAGACCCTCCGCCTCCGGGTCATTGAAGTGGACCCAGAGCGTCAGCGACTGGTATTCTCCGAACGGGCTACCCATTCCGAAGAGCAACGCCGGAAAGCCCTGCTGGAGCGCCTGCAACCAGGGGATGTCTGCACAGGGAGGGTGACCAATATCTGCTCCTTCGGCGCGTTTGTGGACCTGGGTGGCCTGGAGGGACTCATCCACATCTCCGAACTCTCCTGGAACCGCGTGAACCACCCCGCCCAGGTACTGCGTCCAGGCCAGGAGGTACAGGTCTCTGTGTTGAATGTGGACCGCGAGCGCGGGCGGGTCGGCCTGAGCCTGAAACGAGTCCAGCCGGATCCCTGGCGCACCATTGAGGAGCGGTACCAGGTCGGGCAGATGGTCCAGGGGGTCATCACCAACGTGGTGGAGTTCGGTGCCTTTGCCCAGGTAGAAGAAGGGGTGGAGGGCCTGATCCATCTCTCCGAACTGGCCGAAGGTCACTTCCTGCATCCTCGCAATGTGGTCCGAGAAGGAATGACCGTCTGGATGCGGGTCATTTATGTGGACGCCGCACGCCGCCGTCTGGGCCTCAGCCTCCGTCAGGCTGCCGAACCGGCACCGGCATCCTGAGTTATAACCACAGAGCCCGCAGAGAACGCGGGGAAACGTTCCTCTCCGCGCCCTTTGCGTTCTCTGCGGTGAATCTACCCAAAAT
>DAOTWK010000400.1:0-2818 GCA_034435815.1 Anaerolineae bacterium
GACACCGAATATCTGCGGGAATGGACGTATGAGATGGTCCTGGACTGGCTGGCCGCAGGAGTGGACCCGGAGCGGGGAACTATCCTATTCGTTCAGTCTCACGTCTCTCAGGTAACCGAATTGCACACCATTCTCTCTATGGTCACCCCGCTGGGTTGGCTGACCCGCCTGCCCACATTTAAGGAAAAAGTCCGCCAGCAGCCGGATAACGTCAACTACGGCCTGGTGGGCTACCCGGTGCTGATGGCGGCGGACATCACCCTCTATAAGGCTGATACGGTCCCTGTCGGCGTGGACCAGGCACCCCACCTGGAGTTCACCCGGGAGATTGTCCGGCGGTTCAACGCCCACTTCGGCCCTGTGCTGGTGGAGCCCCAGGCCAAACATACCGACTTCCCCAAAGTCCTGGGGATTGACGGCCAGCAAAAAATGAGCAAATCCCTGAACAACCACATTGAGATGGCCGCCTCGCCGGAGGAGATACGGGAGCGGGTGATGCAGATGGTCACCGACCCGCAGCGGACCCATCGCCACATCCCCGGACGGCCCGAAGTCTGCAACGTCTTTTCCTTGCACCGGTTCTTCTCCCCGAACGAGGTGGTCCAGATTGACGCCGATTGCCGGACCGCCCGCATCGGCTGCGTGGATTGCAAGCGAATTTTCGCCCGCAACCTGACCGAATACTTCGCCCCGTTCCGGGAACGGCGGGCCGCGCTGGCCGCCAATCCGGATACGATATGGGACATTCTGGCTGAAGGGGCTCGCCGCGCCTCCGTCATCGCCGCCCAGACCATCGCTGAAGTGAAGGCGGCGGTGGGATTGCCGTAGGGCAACTCCACAGGAGTGCCCTACGACGAGATAAAGACGGAAGTGGGACTGCCGGAAAAAAACCGCGCTGGGCAGAGAAGAATAAGCGGCTATGCGTGAAGGCGGCTTCATCGGGGACATTCAGCCTCTCTTACCGGAACTACAGCGGCTTTTCCAGGAGCATCGGGTTATCCTGGCCTACCTCTTTGGCTCTCAGGCCAGCGGGAAGGCCGGGCCGCTCTCGGATGTGGACATCGCCGTCCTCTTCGCAGAGGACTTGAGCAGCCGCATGCGGTTTCGCCTCCGCTGCCGCCTGATTGCCGAACTCATGGGTGTCTTCCGTCGCAACGATGTGGAGGTGGTGGACCTGGCCGAGGCGTCACCCCTCCTGAGGAACCAAGTGCGTCGGTACGGCCAGTTGTTGTATTGCCAGGACGACCGTCAGCGGGTGCGTTTCCAAACCGAGACCTTGCGCGATTACCTGGATACCAAGCCCATCCAGCAGGTGCAACAGTATTACCTGCTAAAACGGATTCAGGATGGGACGTATGGTAGACATTGACACGGTAACTGCCCTCCTGACAGCCTTGGGCCAATACGTAGATGAACTGGAAAAGTACCGCCACCTATCCTATGCCGAGTTTGCCGCCACGACCAAACATTACTGGGCAGTGGAACACGGCCTCCAAATGGCAATCCAATCGCTATTGGACGTGGGCAACCATATCCTGGCCGCGGAGACTGCATACCCGGTGGAGGAATACCGCGACATCATTGTGGCCCTGGGTAAGGAAGGGGTCCTGCCGCCGGCGTTTGCGGCTCGCATCCTGGGCATAGCCGGCTTCCGCAACATCCTGTTGCATCGCTATCGCCAAGTCAGCCTGTGCGAAGTCTGCGATTACCTGCAAGACGATCTGGACGACTTCCGGCTCTTTGCCCGATACGTGACGGAGTGGCTGAAAAAGAAAGGCTATCTGGCCTGGTAGAACGGACTCACCGCAGATACGGGGACGCCCAAAGGGTCGCCGGGTACTTCTGTCGCCCGGTGTGAATCTCAGGAGTAAAACGATGCGAGCAGTGGTTCAACGGGTTCGGCAAGCGAAGGTGTCGGTGGACGGGGAGACCGTCGCTGCCATCGGACGGGGGGTGGTGGTGCTGGTGGGGGTGACCCACAACGACGACGATGATGTGGCCCGCTGGCTGGCCCAGAAAGTGGCCGGCCTGCGCATCTTTGAGGACGCCGACGGTAAAATGAACGCCGGCCTCCTGGATGTGGGTGGTGAGGCACTGGTCGTCTCCCAGTTCACTCTTTACGCCGACGCGCGCAAGGGCCGCCGCCCCTCCTTCACCGACGCCGCCCCGCCGGAGGTGGCGGAGCCCCTGGTGCGCCGCTTCGCCGACGAACTGGCCGCCGCTGGCGTCCCTGTGCAGACTGGCGTTTTCGGTGCCCACATGTTGGTGGAAATCCACAACGACGGCCCGGTCACCATCCTGCTGGAGCGGTAGCAACCACGAAGGGCGCAAAGGGACTTCGCTACCCGATAATTTTCAGCGGTGGGCTCTATCTCGCCGCCTCCGCCCGGCGGTCTGCCACCGGGCTCATTCTGCGAAGCCCCCTCCGGGGGCTGAACAGCCCGAAAGGCTTCGTTTTCTAATCCCGGGCGTTTACATCCGGGCGGGATTGACCCAAAGGGTCAGGTGGCTAAAACTCCGGACTATGGACTGGCGAAATATGTCCCTACGCATCCGAGTCCTGTTGACCATTGGCCTGACGGCGGTCCTGCTGACGGCGCTGATCGGCCTGCTCTTTTCCCAGACTCTTCTGCGCGCCTTCGCGGAGGCGGAACTCCGGGAGACGGAACGGGACATCGGCCACGCGCGGGCCTTCCTGGAGGACGAACTACGGGCCATAGACGTCCTTAATCACGACTGGGCCTCCTGGGACGACACTTACGTCTTCATAGAGGACGCAAACTCCGCCTACATCCGCTCCAACATCACCGAAGAGACC
>DAOTWK010000401.1:0-3539 GCA_034435815.1 Anaerolineae bacterium
GTCGGCGGTTCGGTGACCGGCACCTGATCGGGCACCAGCGGCTGAAAGCCCATGTTCGCCAGGACATCTTCCAGCGTGATGCGCGGGTGGATGGACTCCAGCCTCAACCGTTTACTCTGGGAATCAAAACCGAAGATGGCCTTATCGGTGATGACGCGGACCGGCCCGCCCCGCAACCCGGCGGCTTCACGGGCGCCGTTCCCCCGCAGATAGCCGGGGCTGGTGACAAAGGAGACGGCCTCCCTCAGCTTGCGCGCCTCGTGGCGGATGATGATAACGGTCCGCTTCGCAGAGGACGCGATATCATTGGCCCCTCCGCTGCCGACAAAATGGGTGAACTTGCCCCTGGGGTCGCCCAGCAGCGTCGTGTTCAGGTTGCCGTAGGCATCGGTCTCCAGGCCACCCAGGAAGCCTACATCCACCAGCCCCCGGTGCAGCACCATCCCCAGCATGTCCACAAAACTGCTCATCACCTTCGCCCGATACCAGACCCGGGGGTCTGCCAGACCCACTCCGGTGTGGATGGGCTCCGGGTCCACGACACCCAACTCAAAAAGAATGGTCAGGTGGGGCGCATGGGTGCGCTTGGCCAGGAACGACGCGACCACCGGCAGGCCAATCCCCACGGCCACAATCTCGCCGTCCTTCAACTCCCGCGCTCCCGCCACTGCCATCAGTTCAAAGGGTGTATAATCCTCTGCGTACATAGCCCTCTCCCCCTCAGTACCCCAAAATCGGATCGGCCATCAGGCTGGTCAGACGCTTCATCCCGCCGATCAACTCCAGGTATTCCCAGTGGTCCTGATCGCTGAGGACGTATTTCTCCAGGTACGCCTGGAATCCCTCCACCGTCTTGGTCGCCGCCGCGTATTCCCGGATATGATCCGCGTCGTAGTCGTAGACGCGGTAAACGGACGTGGGATGGGCGGAGAAGGGCAGATGGACGACGTGTGAGACCTTGAAGCCGGGGATGACCGTTCGCTCCGGGTCGCGGCGGATGATCTCCGTGGGGACCAGTTGCTCGGTGATGACGATCACCCGCTGGCTGGCCTTCACCTGCTCCTCGTTGTCCCAGCGCGGGCCGAAAATCCAGGCGTTGCCTTCCTCGTCCGCCACCTGCACCTGGACAACGGCGACATCCGGCACCAGGGGCCGGAGGGCCAGCCACTCCTCGCTGGTGAAGGGGTCCTGCACCGTGCTGACGTTCTCAGGCGCGATCTGCTGCAGCCGGGCAAGGATGTCCGAGCCGCGCAGGGAGCGGATGGGGATGAACGGCAGGCCAAGGGCGCCAGCCAGGTAGCGGAAGGCCACCGAGAGGCTGCTGTATTCCTCGGCGATCAGCGTGCCGGACTCAATTGCGCGGTTCACATTGTTGAGCCGCCCGAAGCGGTCCAGCGAGCCGCCGCCGTAAATCATCCGCTCCACTGCTCCTGCCCCAACCAACAGGTCCGCGTCCATCGCTCCGACGCACTGGGAGACCGTCAGCCCGCGGATGCCCTGACGGATCACCTCGCGCGCGAAGGCCATGTTGCAGCGCGTGATAGCGAATCCCGAGAGGGCGACGTGCGCGCCAGAGGGAATGGATGCCACGGCTTCCGCGAGGGTTGCCAGTTTGCCCATCCTGACCTCCGTTCACTCAAACGTTGGACGGGCGTCAAAAACCACCAACAGAAGGTTGCAAACCCCGTCCTCCACCTTGATCTCCGCCAGTTCCACTGGCCGGTCCAGGACTTCCTCAATCGCCAGCACGACCAGGTTGGCCGGGATGCAGGTGAAGGGCTCCACTCCTTTAGAGACCAACCGCTGCTCCACCGGCACGTGCAGGCAACCTTGCACCCGAACCCTCAGCAGTTTATCCTCTAACTGATGGGAGACCTCAGCAACCAGCCCCTCTTCCCTCAATACCTGTTTAATGACCTCAATGATTGGCTCCACTTCCTTCGTTTGAATCCTGGGCAGACACTTGCTCAGAAAATAATCCCGCCCCACTGTTGTCACGCGAAAGCGGGCTCCCCTACCCCTTTCGTCCCAGAATGCTTTTTGCAGATCGTGGACGATGCTGTTGACGTATTCCAGAGAGACCTGGCGCTCGCTCATCACTCCTCCTCTTTCTCGTAGTAGGGAACGCCCCACTTCTCGCGGTAGACCAGTTCGTGCAGAGGGATGCGCGGACGGGGCCGGGGGTAGCGCGCGGAGTGGCCCACAGCGACGATGCTGACAATCTTCAGCCCCTCTGGCACCCCCAGCAGTTCCTTCAGGCGCTCCTCGTCGCGGATGTCAATGCAGGGCGCAATCACCCAGCAGGCTCCCAATCCCAGCGCCGTCACCATCAGCAGCATGTTCTCAATGGCCGCCGACGTGTCGTAGGGCAAGTCCCAGACGTCTTTGCGGCCGCAGACGACGATGCTGACCGGCGCCTCGGCCAGAAAAGCGGAGACCTGACCCGACGTCAGTTTCTCAAAGGCCGCCTTCCTCTTCGCCTCATCCTCCAGACTGGCGAACCGCTCCTGCATCTTCTGGGTGACGAACTCCGCCGTAAACCGGCGCCCGCTGCCGCCACCCGCGATGGCCCCCATCCGTTTGCGCGTCTCCGGGTCCTTGACAATGATGAACCGCCAGGGCTGGGCGTTTTCCCCGGAGGGCGCCAGGCGGCCCGCCTCCAGAATCATCTGCAACGCTTCCTCAGATACTGGCTCCTCCGTGTACTGCCGGATACTCCGGCGGTCTTGGATGACCTTCTCCACGGCCTGAACCAGGGTATAAAGTTCTGACATTGGATGCCTCCTTGCGGAAAAGTGAACCTGAAAGACGGATCAATCTATACCGCGATAGAAAATGAAATGGGGGTTGAGGCCGGCGGATTCGCCATTCTCCTCAACCCCCATCTATATCTCCCCTTCCCCACACCGCGAAGTGGACGCGAAAGGATAGGGGCGAAAGAAGGCCGGTAGTAGGTAGCCACTCGTTACATCGGTACAAACAGGAGCAGAATAAATACTTGCTACTCATAGAGCGCCAAACCGAGGAATGGTCACATTGAAGATGCTCTTTTGCGGTACCGGTGGCTGCGTCTCATTTAATGAGACAATGTATCATTCTGTAATACATTGTACCATATTTTGCCGCATTTGTCAAGACCCTTTTCCTGATTTTCAGACACGAGTTGGGACAGGGGCATCTGCGAGGTTCCCTGGCCCTTCTCCAGCGGCTTCGCCTTTACCCCTTCACAAGTGCAGATTTTGCATCGCCCTTGTTCGGAGTGGGCAGAGGACCGCTTTTGCCCCCTCACCCCCTTTGATTCTTCCTTTCACCTTGGCCTCCGGCCAAGGGAGAGGGGGAATGAGGGGGAGATGAGGACCACAGCCCGCCACGCAGCGAGCCGCTCGCGGCGTGGTCAAGCCCTCGGCCCCGAAGGGGCTTCTCGCCCCGTGGGGCGAGAAGCGGCATTTTCCGCCTTTGAGAAAACACTCGTCCGGGGAGCGGCCCGGAGGACCGAGGAGTGAGAAAGCAGATGTCCCAACTTATGTCCGAACTTCCGC
>DAOTWK010000402.1:0-10414 GCA_034435815.1 Anaerolineae bacterium
CGGAAAATCAGTCTTCGCCGGGAGGCTTTCTCTTCCGGTCGGGGCCTCTCAGGACTCACAAACGACTCCCTCAGCGCCAAAGTCCCCTCCGTAAAAGGAATTCACCGCAGAGAACGCAGAGAGCACAGAGATTTTCCACTTGGGCGGCTGGCAGGACAACCGCTCGCAGTTATCCTGCCACTCCTCACTTCACCGCTCAATTCCCACCCGCGCCGGCACACCGGCCTGGTAGTAATGCTTAACCTCCCGCATCTCCGTCACCAAGTCAGCCCGGTCTATCAGTTCCTGGGGGGCGCGGCGGCCCGTCAGCACCACCTCCACCCCCTCGGGGCGCTGGTCCAGAAAGGCCAGCACTTCCTCCACGGTGAGCAGGCCGAACCAGAGGGCCACGTTCACCTCATCCAGCACCACGATGTCGTACTGGCCGGAGAGCATGGCCTCTCGGGCCCGTTCCAGCCCCCGGCGGGTCCGGGCGACCTGCTCAGGGGTAATCTGGTCGCGTCGGACCCAGCAGTTCTGGTCTCCGTACTGCTCAATCGTAATCTGGGGATGATTCCGCAGGGACTCCAGTTCGCCGTAGGGCCAGCCCTTCATAAACTGTCCGATATAGGTCCGCAGGCCGTGCCCGGCGGCCCGCAGGGCCAGCCCCAACGCCGCTGTCGTCTTCCCCTTACCGTCACCGGTATAGACCTGAATGTAGCCTTTTTCCATGCGCTATCTCCGGGAAAACGGTTACGCGTCATATGCCAATGCATCGCGCCGGGAATGCCGGAAGCGTTGCCAAAATACCGCTCCGTGCACCGACGGCAAATTCACGCCCGCTGAAGCCCAGGGCTTATCACGCTCTATTGATTCCTCTGGTTATCCGCAAGGGTCTCGTTGCTCCTCTCACCCCCTCAGTCTCCCCCTCTTCCCTTGGCCTGCGGCCAGGGGAGAGAGGGGATGAAGGAGGGATTCCCCTCCCAGTGATTCCGGCAATCCGCCGCTAATGATCAGGGCTTGGCCCCTTCCCTTGCGGAGGAGGAGATAATGAGGGGTTAGGGGCGGCTCTTCGGGCCGCCCCTAACCCCCTCTTCTTCCCCCCTCTCCCCCAAAACAGGGGATAAGGGGAGAGGAGAGGATGAACCCAGCGGTTTACCGTCGGGCTTTGCTTCACGCCTCGCGATTCACTTTCCACGTTTCACTCATACCTCAGCGCCGCAATGGGATTCAGCGATGCGGCCCGGGTTGCCGGATAGACGCCGGAGAGCACCCCCACCCCGGTAGCAAATATGATAGCAAAGACAGGCAGCCAGAACGGCGTGTGGACAAAGGAGAGCACCGTTTCTGAAACAGTGCCGCTCTGGGCCGCCTGGGCCATCAGATAAGTACGGGCGACGATGTTGATGATCCCACTCAGGAGAATACCCAGCAGTACTCCGCCCACCCCGCCCAGCAGGCCGATGCTTCCCGACTCGGCCAGAAAAACGGACATCACATCCCGATTCGTTGCGCCGACGGCCTTCATCAGGCCGATTTCCTTAGTACGTTCGTAGATGGACATCAGCATTGTATTGGCGATGCCGAAGGCGGCCACCAGCAAGGCGATAGCCCCGATGCCGCCCAGGACTCCCTGGATAACCAGGAAGAACGAATTGATCTGCTGCAGGACACTGTGGGCGGAATACGCGTAGAAACCCTGCCGCAGAATCTCACGCTCCACTGCGGCCACCTGGTCGGGCCGGGCGACCTTGACCAGCACCTGACTGTAGCCGTCGCGGGCGGGGTTGACCCGGCGGCCCAGATACCACCCGTTCAATTCCAGCACCTCCGGCAGGCTTATAAAGACGGTGAAATCATCGGCGCCGCCTGTTTTCTCTAGGACGCCCGCCACCCGCAGGCGCACCGTCCGTTCTACCTGCTGCCCGTCCTCGGTGACGCGGGTGAGCACCAGTTGAAGCGTCTGCCCCAGCAGGTCAGGAGCCTGGGAGACGCGGCGGCCCTGCGGGTCAAAGAAGCTCTCCCCCACCCGCGCTCCCACGATGACCTGTCCACTCCCCAGCCGGGCCGCGCCGCTGGCCACGGAGAAGTCCAGACGGTCTATCTGGTTCGGCTCAATCCCCAGAATCTGAGAGCCCCCCATCCATCGCCCGTAGCGCAATATGGCGGGGACATTCAGTGGCTCCTTCGGGGTGACGGCGACCACACCGGGGAGTTTGCGGAATTCGGCCAGCGTGCGGTCATCCAGCACCCCCTCCCGTCCGGTGGTGGGGGCGCCGAAGGCCGCCAGCGCGCGCATCGGATAGACGTTGATGTCGGTCAGGGGGCCAATGGAGGAAAGATCGCGGAGGGCGCTCTGCTGCAGGCCGGCAGCCAGGGAGATGAGCACCACCACCGCCGCCGTGCCGATGATGACGCCGATGGCTGTCATCGCCACGCGGCCCTTCATCCGGCCCAGATTGCTCACTACCAGCCGCAGCAGGTCCCGAGCCTTCATTTCCACCTCCCCGACGTGGCACTCCCCCGGAGGCCCCCTCTCTGGTTAGGAGCAATTGTACACCAACGCAGAGTTTCTGCAAGACGGAGTGGCCGTGCAGTGGCTTTGCCGCTGTAATAAAAACATATGTTCTTTATCATTCTGTTGGAAAAAAGGCCAAACTGGAGAGGGGCGCCAAATGGTTACTTTTGCGTAAAGAAACCATTAACAGTACCATAGCACCCTTGCAATAAAATACCAATTGGTTTATACTGGACTTTGGACAACAACATCCCTCACCCGGTCTGAAACCGGGCCAACCGTTGTACCTTTACAAGATATCAATCTCCCAATGATTCCGGCAATCCGCCCTAATGATCAGGGCTTGGCCCCTTCCCCTGCGGAGGGGAAGATGATGAGGGGTTAGGGGTGGCGGCCGGAGGCCGCCCTCCCCCAACCCCTGCATCTCCCCCTCCCCGCGCTGTGAGGCGACAGGACAGAAGAGAAGCGAGGCTCTGAGCATCAGAAGCGGATTGCCAGAACCCTGAGTTGCAATACGGCCGGGCGAAGGGGAGCCCGACCGTTGGGGGACCATCTGACCAAAGTACTATTGCGAAAGATCATTTTTGGGGCTATAATAGAAGAGGATATTTTTACAACATCGCCGGCCCGGATGGGCGGAGGAAGATTTCCATAGGCGGGCAGGTCTTGAGGTCAGTAGCGCACATGTCGCAGTGGAGAACGTCGTGTCCGGCGCTACCGAATGACGGTGCTGGTCCGCCGGGGGGAGCGATATGACGAGGAACAGGTACCCAGAATCATCCCGATCGCAGCAGTCAGACCGGGGACAGGGCCTGGTGGAGTTTGCCCTGATCCTCACTCTTCTGCTGCTGTTCATTATGGGGATCTTAGATTTCGGGCGGGCCTTCCTGCTCTACACCTCCCTCTTTAATGCCGCCCGGGAGGGCGCTCGTTGGGGAACCGTCAATCCCTGGAATCCCAGTGGGGTCGTCAATCGGACGCTCCAGTACGTTGCGCTGGTGGACCCTAACGAGGTCTCTGTGACGGTCCAATGCGATAGGGGGCCGGGGACCTCCACCTTTAACTGCCTGGGGCCGGGCGGCAGCGGACCTGAGGGCAAGGCGGGCATCGGGGACCGGGTTCTCGTCTCGGTCAACTACAACCTGCGGTTGATTTCTCCTCTCATCAGTCCCTTCGCTCCCACAGGCCTCCGCGTCCAGGCGATTGCGCGCCGCACCATCGCCTCCTACGGCGAGACCTATTCTCCCCCTCCTCCGGGAGGCGGCGGAGGAGGCGGCGAGGTCTCCTGCGATGACGGAATAGACAATGATGGGGATGGTGGTACGGACTGTGACGACCCAGACTGCTGGGCGAGCCCCGATTGTCTGGTCTCCGAAGACTGCACAAACGGCCTGGATGATGACGGCGACAACCTGGTGGATTGTGCGGACCCCGATTGCGCCGCTGACCCGGCCTGTCAGGCCCCGCCCCCCGAGAACTGCAACAACGGCCAGGACGACGACGGGGATGGCCGGGTGGACTGTGCCGACTCAGATTGCAGCGGTGACCCTGCCTGCGCTCCCATTGAGACCTGCGACAACGGCCAGGACGACGACGGTGACGGCCTGGCGGATTGTTCCGACCCGGACTGTAATAACAGCGCCGCCTGCATGTTCGCCTTGAACAAGCCCCTTTGTGCCGGGTCTACCCAGCTCACAGGCATCGCCCGGCGTGGCGAGACTGTTCAGTTGCGGAACGTCAGCACCGGCTACATTGCCACCACCGTCGCCGGGAGCGACGATACCTTCTCCTTCAACGTTGCTCCCCTCCAGGTCGGGCATCTCATCGCCGTCCAGGCCTACGGCAGGACGGATTACGACACCGTCCGGAATTGCTCCGTCACGCCCACACCCAGCCCGACTCCCGTTCCGACGCCGACGCCCTTGCCGCCCACGCCCACCCCTTCCACTGCCTACATTGCCCTCTCCCCCACCTGCGGCGGCCCGGGTACTGGCATTACTGTCACTGTTCGGGGTTACAACTGGACGTACCAGAACAAGAATGACCATATCGCCATCTCCTGGGACGGGACCGCTGTTGCCACCGTGTCGGCCAGCAACCTGCCGCCTCAATGGACAACGGTCATTACCGTCACCGTGACAGAGGGCCCGCATACCGTCCGGGCGCAGAACAAGAAACATAATGTAACGGCATCCTTCACCTCCCCTTGCCTGGTCTCGGGGCCGAACCTGGTGGTGAGCAACCTCTGGTTACTGACTACGCCGCCCATCACCACCTACCGACCCCTCCAGTTCCAGACGGTGGTGCGGAATATCGGCGACCAGCCAGTCAACTCTATGTTCTGGGTGGACCTCTACGCGAATAGTTCGCCGACCACCACGCCGCCCTTCAGTGGCTCCGAGCCCATCGGCTGGAGCGCAGTGAGCGGGCTGGCCGTCAGCGGAACCGTTACGCTCACCATCCAAACCCGGGGGTTTGATGTCACGGGAACCCATCGGGTCTACGCCTGGGCCGACTCATGGAACTCTATCGCCGAGACCCGGGAGACGGACAACATCACCGGCCCCGTCACCGTCTCCGTGACGGCTATCGGGCCCACTCCGACTCCCAGCCCTACCCCGGGTCCGACGACAGGCGTTATCGCTGGCATTGTCTACCTGGTCAGGGGAAACACGGTGACGCCCATCTCCCGTGCGACAGTGGAGGTCTGGCAGGGAAGCACCCTGATTGCCTCCACCCTTTCGGGAGAGAACGGAGCCTATCAGTTGACTAATATCCCGGCCGGTGGCGGCTACACCGTGGTAGGTTGGGTAGTGGTGGACGGCCGGTACTATACGGACCAGGTGACCAACGTGACCGTGACGGGGGGCCAAATCACCGCAGTCTTTCTGTTCTTGCGTTAAAATGAAAACGAAATCTTTGCACTTGCTCGGTTGCTGGTTCTTAGCATCGGCGGGGGTGCTGCTCCTGCTGGGGCTTCTGTCCCGACCGGCGGCGGCCGGAACAACTCCTCCGGTCAACATTTCTGGCACGGGGTCTTACGGCCGCTTCCCCGTCATCGCGCTTGCCGCCGACGGCACCCTCTGCGCGGCCTGGACCGACGATCGGGACGGCCCCTGGAATATCTATTCGGCCTGTTCGTTGAACAACGGCCTGTCGTGGAGTGTTCCAAGCCGGATCTATTCCTCCACCCAGACCTCCTTCAACCCGACCCTGTTCTTCTCCGGGACAGTGCCGGTATTTGCCTGGGCGGATGAGGAGAAGGCTGTATATACCATTTACCAGAAAATGGGCCATGTGACGGTAGTGGCGGTGCCGGGCGTTGCCCAGCCGGTTCCCCGACCGTCTATGGCGCGCGGAAGTGATGGGGCGTTGCACCTGGTTTTCGCTGACTGGCGTTCTAATCAGATAGGCGACGTTCGCTATACTCGCCGTCCATCTGGTGGGAGTTGGGTACCGGCCACTGTGATTTTCACCAGTACATATGGGGCGATGGACCCCCGCATTGCGGCGGACCCCTCGGGCCACCTGCATGTCGTCTGGCGGGAGCACCTCCTGCTGGCCAGGGACGAAATCCGATATATGACCGGCACCGTGGGCGCGGACGAAGTCATCTGGTCTCCTTCGATCACGGCTTCCAACGTCATAAGCCTGACATGGCAGCCAGATATTGCTCTCACCTCCAACGGCGATGCCCATATCGTCTGGACGGAGAAATTCGGCGAGGACCGCTATCTCGCCTATACTCGCTTCAACGCCGCCGGGGGGCGGACCCCGCCTCAGCGGTTGGGTGGACCGTTCTCGGTCAATCAGAACAACCCGTACCATCTGGCCCCGGTGGTGGCCGCTTCAGGTAACCGGGTTTGTATCGCCTGGAACGCGGTACCTCAGGGGCAACAGGCAGAGGATATCTTTCTGATCTGTTCGGAGGACGGCGGAGAGACCTGGTCGCCCCCGGAGAATCTCTCGCGGACCCAGGCGATGTCCCTCCATCCGTCCATCGTCCTTGCGCCGGATGGAAGCGTCCACGTCGTCTGGCAGGAGTTTGTCGGGAATAGTTATGATTCCCACTACAGGATTTTTTACACCCGCCGGCTACCCCACAGCGTCTATCTACCATTAGTGATGCGGAATGCGCGGTAATGGCAGCGTGGGATCGCCCTTGCGGGGGTAGCGCTAATGGGCACGAAGCGAATCCTGGTGGCCCTGCTGCTGGCGACGCTGGCGGTGACGCTCCTCCTGCTCCTGTGGGCGTGGACAGGTGGAACGGGTGAGCCTTCGGGCGGGCCCTCCGTCCCCTTCTCGGCCTCCGCCGCTGTTCTCCTGCCGACGGCAGAGGAGGCACTGGGGCCGGCGCGGGAGGCGGCGCAGGGCTGGCAGCCGGATGTCCAGTTGGTGGGCGTTTCGGCCTCCTGGAACAGGGCCAGCAGGGAAACCCTGTTGACGGGTCCCAAAGGATGGTCCTTCCTGTTCTACTCTCCCGCCGCCGGAGAGATTCGGTACGTCGGCGTGGGGCCGGAGGGGGCCGCCCTGGGCCGTCAGTTTCCGGCCCCCACCCCGCCGGAGACGCTGGAAGGGTGGCAGTTCCCAGCCGCCGACGTGCTCCTGGTCTTCCTGGCCAGCGGGGGAGAGCGCTATCTGCGGGAGCGCCCTGCAGCCGCCGTCCACATCCGGCTGGGGGCCGAGTCGGGCCGGGCCATCTGGACAGTCCTGGCGGTGGAGGGAGATAAAGAGCCCTTCATCCTGCGGATAGATGCCGTCACCGGCGAACCGATGCCATAACAGCGGAGGTGTTGGATAGAAAGTGTCCGGTAAATTAAGCACGGGAAGGAGGAGTATGGAAAAGAACCAGAGAGGACAGAGCCTGGTGGAATTTGCTCTGGTCCTCCCCCTGCTCATTCTCCTGCTGGGGGGAGTGCTGGAATTGGGTCGGCTCTTCTTCGCCTATGTCGCTGTCACCGATGCAGCGGCGGAAGGGGCTATATACGCCTCCGTCCGCCCCAAAAGTTCCATTGAGGAGGTAACCATCCGGGCCCAGCAGGCAGCTCAGGGCCTGGGCATGGCCCAGTTGCAGCCATCTATGGTTCAGGTGCAACGGCCATCGCTGACGGCGGGGGCGCCCATCACGGTGACTATCACCTACCCGTTTACACTGGTCACCCCCCTGCTGAGCGACCTGGTCCCGGGGCGGACCATCCCTCTGCGGGCCACGGCGGTGGGGGTGATTATCAGCGGCCAGTAGCGCAGGCCAGTCGGCCTGCGTGGGGCTGACTTGTAAAATTTCAAAGTTCATAATAGCAAGGAGGTGCGATATGGTAGAGAGAATTCGGGAGGAACGGGGGCAGGCCGTTGTATTGGTGGCGTTGACGCTGGTAGCGCTGATCGCTCTGCTGGGCCTGGCGATAGACGGCGGAAGTCTCTATCTGGAGCGCCGGCGGATGCAGAACGCGGCGGACGGGGCCGCTTTGGCTGGCGCTCGTCGCCTGGCCCAGGCCATCTGTGCCACCAATCCCAGCCCATCGGCCACCGATGCGGAGATTTATGGAGTGGTACGGGATATGGTTCGGCGCAACGGTGGGCTGGTCTTTAAGGCCCACTACGTGAGGTTTGCGGGCAATAAGGTGGTGGGATATAACCCGCCTGTGTTGGTAGGTGGTGGAACGGTTCCGCAGGGCGCCTCGGGTGTCGTTGTCACCACGACCATCACTCGTCCGACGTATTTTCTGGGCATCGTGGGGCAGGATAGTGGGACGGCCACTGCATCGGCGACAGCGGTGACGGGGCCGCCGCTGCTGGTGGGCGGGGGTATGCGGCCGTTTGGGGTGCCGGCGCCGGTGGTGGCCCAGTTGAATCCAGGGGACTGGATAAAAGTGGACTTTGACAACAACGGGGGGACCATCCGCTGGGTGAGCGGCGTGTCGCAGCACCGGGGATGGATGAACCTGGGATACGTGTGGAATCAGCGGGAGAATCCCAACTGGCCGCGTGCGGTGGACCAGAACGCCGGGGCCAGCGACCTGAAGGCGTGGATGGAGAACGGATGGAACGGCACCCTCTATGCCGACTGTGCCTGGAACGCAGGATGTCGCGCCGGAGATTATGTCCACGCCAAGCCCGGCGCGGATGCATCAGTCGTCTGTGCGGCGCCGATGAACACGGTCTTCTACGTACCGGTCTACGACGAGGTGCCGAACTGTCCGACCCAGATTCCGTCGCCCAAGCCGGCCTGTCCGACGCAGGGGAGCGGTTACTGCTACCACATTGTTGGCTTTGCGGCGATTAAAATCACGGGCTGCAGCCAGGGGCAGAAGGAAATCACGGCGGAACTGGTGGAGTACATTTCCGGGGAAGGGATGCCCAGTCCCAATGCCGGATTTGGGCCCGGCTCCAACGCCTGTGTTGGTCATACGATGGTCGTCTCCCTCTGGAAGTGACGTCTGACTGGACGGTTCGTGGCCCCCTGCCTGCAGGGGTCCGGCTTTCTTTGTCGGGATGCAAGGGATGATCAGGGTTGGGTGGCGGCAGGGGCAGGAATGGCAGAAAGCGCAGGAGCGGCAAACGGGTCGCCCTGCGCTTTCTGGTATGAGATTCAGCGGCGCTTGACAAATAGAACGACATGGACTATAGTACTTTTAAACTCTATACTTCGCCCATCTCCCTGTGCCTGAGACCGTAAGGAGACATCCTTTATGAGAGACCGACGCACCTTAACTCTGGTGATGCTGATCGTTCTGGCCGTGGCTCTGCTGGTGGGGTATTTTCTGCTCCGGCAAAGGCCCGAGCCGCAAGCGGAGGCCACGCCGACGGTGGAGGTGGTCCCCGCTGTTCCGGTGGTCATCGCCCGGAACAACCTGGACCGGGGGATGAAAATTGTCGAAGGGTTGGTAGAGACCCGTCTCTGGCCCAGCGACCGGTTGCCTCCCCTCTATTACTCAGATACGGCGGAGGTCTACGGGAAAATCGTTCGGGTGCCCATTGCCCAGGGGATGCCCATTATGCAAACGGCGCTGATTGACCAGATGCCGCCGCCAGGACCGATGGGCTCTGACCTTTCTCTGCAAATTCCTGATGGGATGCGGGCAATGGCAATTCCAATGGACCTGCTGGGCGCTGTCGGCTGGTACATCCGACCTGGTGACCGGGTAGACATCCTGGCATCTTGGAATGTGGTGGACCTGGACCAGGAATTCCAGAGCCCTCTGCCCAATCGCTGGATCATCCTCCAGTGCCCGGAGGGGATGACCTGCGAGGGAGTGATGGGGCGAACGGAGCGCCTGCCGACCGGTGATGTGGTGATGGTCTATCCCACCGGCCCCGGCCGGACCGGCTATATCGCCCAGATGACCATCCAGAACGCGCTGGTGATGAAAATCGGGCCGTCCCAGCCAATCCCGGAGGTCATCTTCCCGGAGCAGGTGACCGTCCCTGCCCAGCAGGCCGATGTCACCGGGCCCGGTCCGGTCGCCATCCAGCCGACGCCGACGCCGGCTCCGCCTGTCCAGGGAGGAGACGTGATTATCCTGCTGCTCAAAGCGGAGGATACTCTGGTCCTGAAGAGTCTGCTGGAATTGAACGCCAGTCTCACCCTGGTGATGCGAGGTGTTACCGATCAGGCGGAAGTGAATATGCCGTCGGTCACGCTGGAGTATCTGGTCAACCGCTTCGGGACCAGCCGGCCGCCCAAACTGCCCTTTGGCTTGGAGCCTGTGGAAATGGCGCCGCTGCCAAAGGCGTATATAGACTGGGCTATCCAGAGCGTGGGGTTCGCCCCGCAATAAGGGATGTTTGGGATGACGGAGAAAATCCGAGTACTCATTGTGGATGACGTCGCCGAGACCCGGGAGAACCTGCGCAAGCTGCTCTCTTTTGCGCCGGACATAGAAGTGGTCGGCACGGCAGCCACGGGCGAGGAGGGCG
>DAOTWK010000403.1:0-2813 GCA_034435815.1 Anaerolineae bacterium
AGCGCGCAACCGACACCGGCACGGCCCGCAGTCTCCTCTGCCGCGCCGGCCCAGCAGCCCCCGCCACCGGAAATCACCCGCGCTCCTCGCGTACCCCATACCGGGCTTGAGGAGGTTCCTCCGGAAATTGTCGCTCTGTTTGAGAATGGGATGACGGTGGAGGAATTCATCCTCCTCAACAATGGATGGATCCCCAACGCGCTGAAATCTTTTGTGGATCGCGAGGTCGCCGTCATCGTGGAACTGGAAGCGCCGCCGTTGGCAGCCAAACTGGCCGAGAGGGGCATCGGTGCGATGTCGGCAACGGCTCAGAAAGGGTATGTAGAAACCCTCCGGCAGGCCCAGGATAGACTGGAGCCCCAACTGAAGGCCTATGGTGCCCGCGTCATCTCCCGCTACCAGAAGGTCTACAACGGCTTCCTGGCGCGCGTACCTCTCGGCCAACTGGCCCAGATTCGGAGCCTCCCCGGAGTCAAGGCCGTTCATCGGGCTCCCGAACATCGCCCGGACCTCTCCGTCAGCGTTCCTTTGATTGGCGCCCCCCAGGTGTGGGCAGACCTGGGCTATGACGGTGACGGGGTCACCATCGCCATCATTGACTCCGGCATTGACTACTACCACGCCGCGCTGGGCGGAAGCGGAGACCCGAATGACTACGCCAATGACAACCATGAAATCATAGAGCCTGGGACCTTCCCCACGGCCAAAGTCATCGGGGGGTACGACTTTGCCGGCCCCGACTATGATGCCAGTTCCGGTGATCCGCGCATCAACACCCCGGTTCCCGACCCGGACCCCATAGACGGTGACAGCCACGGCACCCACGTGGCCTCCACCGCGGCCGGTATCGGTGTGACGGGCGTCTTCAGCCCTGGCGTGGCCCCCAAGGCCCTGCTCTATGCCCTGAAGGTCTTCGGCGAGCCGGCTGGATCCACCAACCTGGTCCTCGACGCCATTGAGTGGGCGATGGACCCGAACGGGGACGGCGATGTCTCCGACCGCGTGGACGTCATCAACATGTCGCTGGGCGCGACCTACGGCCCCAACGACCCCACGGACCCGGAAATTATCGCCGTCAACAACGCCTCGGCGCTGGGGGTGATTGTGGTGGCCAGCGCCGGGAACGCCGGGAACGTTTCTTATATCCACGGCACGCCCGCTGCAGCGGATTCGGCCATCGCCGTTGCTGCCAGCACCACCGGCTACGCCACCGGCCCGACCCTCTCCATCTCCGGCACCACCTACATCACCCAGACCAACATCATCTACCAGCCTCCAGCATTTGGCAACAACACCGGCCACTTCACCGAGCGGGTCACGGCAACCCTCTTTTATGTGGGGACGATTGTCACCGACACCCTCTGTACGCAAGATATCGGGGGGTTGAGCGGAACCCCGCTTACAGGTACTGTCGCGCTGATCCAGCGGGGGGTTTGCTCCTTCTCCGAGAAAGTCAACAACGCCGCTAGGCTGGGCGCCATCGGGGCGATTATCTTCAACCACGCTGCCGGTGGCAATGAGCGGGTGACGATGGGCGGCGACCCGGTAGCCATCCCCGCTGGCTTCATCGCCCGCCAGGACGGCCTCAACCTGATCCCCGCCCACGGGCAGACGGTCATCGTCTCGGCGGAGAGCGAGGTCAAGACCCTGCCGGACCCATACACTCCGGCGGACACCATCGCGACTTTTAGTTCCCGCGGGCCGCGCGGCTTTGACTCCTTCCTGAAGCCGGATGTGACTGCTCCGGGCGTGAGCATCCTTGCCGCCGATATGGGCACCGGAACCGGCGGAGTCAGTTACAGCGGCACCTCCATGGCCGCGCCCCACGTGGCGGGCCTCGCCGCGCTGATCCGCCAGGCCCATCCCGACTGGACACCGGAACAGGTGAAGGCGGCGATGATGAACACCGCGAGGGACCTGGTGACCGCTGCTTCCCGACCAACCCCGCGCCAGGGCGCCGGGCGGATCCAGGCTCTCCCGGCCGTCGTCGCAAACACCCTTGCCATCGGCGACCCGGACCTGGTCAGCCTGAACTGGGGCGTCCTCCCCATTGAGGCCAACACCTACACCGCCTTCAAGAACGTCAACCTCCAGAATCTCAGCATGGCGACCAAAGTCTACAGTGCCACCTGGGTTTTCGGGTCCGGTTCCCGCACAGCGGGGGTGAGCCTGAGCCTTCCGGTGACAGTAGGGGTGCCTGCGATGGGCACGGCCGCGGTGCCGGTGACGCTGAACATCAACGCCACCCAGTTGCCCTTTCTGATGCGGACACTGGAAGAATACTACGGCTACATTGTCTTCACCAATACAGCGATGCTCACCGAGACGCTGCGGGTGCCCTTCTACCTCTCGCCGCGCCCCTACACCCGGCTCACGGAACTGGCCTCCAGCACCACCTTTGACTACGCGACCGACTTCGCCTGGTTTAACCTCTACCACAGCGGCCCCATCTCCTCCAGCCTGTGGGTTTACCCGGTCTTCGCCGTGGACGGCAACGAGACGGGCGTGGCGGATGCCGGCGACGTGCGGCTGGTCGGGGTGGATTATGGCTGGCGTCACGCCACCTACGGAGACATCTTCGTCGTCGCCATCAACACCTGGGGGTCCTGGCACACGCCACAGCCCTACTTTGCCGAGTTCGACCTCTACCTGGATGTGAACGAGGACGGCGTGGCCGACCTGGCGAACTTTAACTGGAACTATGGCCGGGCCACGGGAGGAAGCAACAACGACATGTGGGTGGTGGTCCAGGTGGACCTGAGCACCGGCGCTCTCTCCCTGGCCAGCCCTTACACCATCTACACCGACTACAA
>DAOTWK010000404.1:0-2665 GCA_034435815.1 Anaerolineae bacterium
TAGGAGGCAAGCCTTATGGCATGGGTAGACGAAGAGAAAATCACCGCTGGGGTCCGCACGATGCTGGAAGTCAACATGGGCTGGCAGCCCGGCGAGCGGCTTCTGGTGGTCACCGACGTTCCCCGCCCGGAGGACTGGGCCGGGATGCCCCTCCCTGCGTTGACAGAGATGCTGGAGCGGAGCGTTCTGGCGCGGCAGGTGGCGGAAATTGCGCGCCGGATGCGGCCCGGGGAGGAGGTGGACTTCGTCGTCTACCCCGCCACCGGGAGCCACGGCGCGGAGCCTCCGGCGGACCTGGCCGCGCGCTTGCGGCAGGCCGATATAGTGATCGCCCTGACGAATTACTCCCTCTCCCACACCGACGCGCGGGAGGCCGCGACGCAGGCCGGGGTGCGCCTGGCCAGTATGCCCGGCTTCCTGGCCGAAATGTTCTACCCGGACGGCCCGCTGGCGGTAGACTACCATCAGGTGGCAGCGGAGGCCGAGGCCATCGCCCGTCGGCTCACCGATGCCCAGGAGGCATGGGTCCGTTCCCCCGCCGGCACGGACATCCGCTTCTCTCTGGCCGGCCGCGCGGGGATGGCCGATACCGGCCTCTACCTGCAGAAGGGAGGATGGGGCAACCTCCCGGCAGGAGAGGCCTACATCGCCCCTGTGGAGGGGACAGCAGAGGGAGTGCTGGTCGTCCAGGCCGGATGGCACCCCCGTTTGACCAAGGAGATGCGCCTGGTGTTCCGCGCCGGGCAGGTGGTGGAGGTGCTGGGGGGCGGCATGGTGGGGGAGGAACTGCGCCGGTTCCTTCGCCCTGGCGACGACTCCCCCCTTTATTTTGCCCGCCGCAACCTGGCGGAACTGGGCGTGGGAACGAATCCGAATGCCCGTCGGCCGGATAACATCCTGGAGGCGGAAAAGATTCGGGGGACGGTCCACATCGCCATCGGCGACAACGCCCATATGGGCGGGATGGTGGCCGCCGATTTCCACGAAGATTTCGTGATCCCCCGGGCAGAATTGTGGCTGGACGGGCAGCGGGTGCTGTAAATTCTGGCTGCCTAACAACGACCTGCCACAGGCAAATTGCACCCCTCCCCATCTCCCGGCCCCCTTCTCCTCGCCGGCGGGGAGGAGAGGGGAGGGGTGGGCGGCGGCTTCGCCGCCGCCCCCAAACCCCACTGCTCTCTCCCTCCCCGCGCCGCGAAAGCGGCGGTGGGGAGGGGAGCCAGGGGGTGGGGGCAAAAGCGCCGAATGGGCGGAATCATCGGTCCAGTCGCAATACCGCCGGGCGGAGGCGGCGAGAGAGATCCCATCGCCGAAAACTCTCGGGTAGCCAATCGGAACTTCAGAGCGAGTTGCCATTTGCTTCCCAGTATTGTAAAATAAGCAATGAATCCGCTGCAAAAGACCGCTTTATCGCCGAGATGCAGAACCATTATCCATTACCAGAACCCTGCGCCTCCGGTGTCTCGGCGGTTCGTTTCTGCGGTAAAGTACGATAGGGGTGATGGACGAGATGAAAGCAGAGAGTTCTCGGAAAGTCACCGATACAGCGCAGGTACTGGCCGATATTGCCCGCGAACTGAACCGCATCAGCCGCGCACTGGCCGCCGGTGTGGAGGAGAACTCGCCGGAAGCGGAGAGCCTGAAAGCCAGCCAGAGTGCGCTGGCGAACCTGGCCCGACAACTGGAGGAGGGAACCCCCGGCCAGGAGACGACACACCTGGAGGAACAAGAAACGGCCCGCCTCCGGAAGGCGGTCCTGGAGAACCTCCACCGGCGGGGCCCGGCCCTGTTCCCTGAACTGGCCGCCGCCACCCTCTCCCTCCCCGATGAAATCCGCCCGGTCCTGCAAGCGATGCAGCGCGAGGGTCTGGTGGAAATCCAGACCCTGCGGGGGTGGGAAATGGTCTCTCTGACCGAGCGAGGGCTGGACGCAGCACGTCACACGGAACACAAGACTATGTAAGGCGCGAAACGGGACGGGCGCTCCGATGACCGCAAGGGATATCGTCAACGCGCTGGGCCCCTATCTGCTGGTGGCCGTCCTGGCCTGCCTCTGGGCCCTGACCGAGATTATCCAGACCTTCCGGAGTGACCTCCGCCGGGCGCTGCGGAACGGGTGGAGCGGGCTGTTGATGGGGATTAACGGGGCCCTTGCCCTTCTCGTCTTCGCCCTGGCCCATTCCTTATCCCCTTCGGCCAACCCCTATCTCCTGGCTCTGGTGGCCGGGATCGGATGGCAGGCCCTCCTCCGCACCCGCATCAACCTTCTCCAGCCTCTCAACCCGACGATGGGAGAGGCGGTCTCCCTCTCCCTGGCCGACCTCTACGGCCGCCTCCAGCGCTTCTGCTGGGAGCAGATCAACCAGAGCCTCCTCTCCGGCCGCATCCGCCTTTTAGAAGGGGCGATCCGCCTCCCCGTGGAGCAACTGGAGCGGCAGGTCCGCCTCTTCGCCCACGCCTCCGCCCTCCATCCTCCCGACCAGGTGGAGGCTTATCTGGAGAAACTGCGCGGCCGGGGGCAAGAGGAGCAGGCGCTGGCCCTGGCCGCGTACCTGCTGACCCAGGGCGGCTACGAATTCCTCCGGGAACGACTGAAAGAGATGGAGAAATGAAATGTCCTCACCGGACCATCCCCACATCCTCTTCCTGCTCAGCAGCCCGCTGA
>DAOTWK010000405.1:0-2813 GCA_034435815.1 Anaerolineae bacterium
GCGCCGGGCCTCCCCGACCTCCACTCCGTCCTCTGGGAGTACCTCCACGACGGCAGCGGCTTCCTGGCCACCCGCTACGGGATGGCGCGTGCGGTTTCCTTACCCCTCCCCATGACCCCGGAGGAGAGCGGCGACGAAGCCGCCGGAGGAAGGGTGGGGTTCCTCTTCGTCCCCGCCGACCCGCTCCTGACCCCGCAGGGCGAGCCCGCGCCCTACGCCCTCGGCGTGGAGAAGGAATGGGATGACGTGCTGGACACCCTGCGGGAGACCGACCCGGCGGTGGACCTGGTCAAAGTGGTGCCGCCGACAGCGGACTCTCTGGGAGAGGCACTGGCCGGCATACACGGCGGCATCTTCCACTTCACCGGCCACGGCGATTGGGATGGGAAGACCGCCTACCTGCTCTTTGAGACGCCCGCCGGCGCCTCTGACCGGGTGGAGTCCGGGCGAGTGGCCGACCTCCTGCGCGGCCGGGTCTCCCTGGCTGTCCTCTCCGCCTGCCTGAGCGCCACGCCCGGGGAGAGCCGGGAGGCCAACCTGGCCGCGCTTCTCTGCGTCCAGGGGATTCCCTTCGTCCTGGGGATGCAGTTGACGGTGCCCGCCGTCAGCGCGCGCCAGTTCACCACCCGCCTCTACTGGTACCTCTTCAGGGGCGAATCGCTCCTGGAGGCGGTCCGCCAGGGCCGCCTGGCCGTCCTCAATGATACCGCGCTTCCTGCAGAGGTGCGTCGCCTGGCCTCCGGTATTCCCGTCCTCTACATCCGGGGGCCGGCCCTTCCGGAGTTCCGTCTCCCGAAAGGAAAGGGCCTGCGGGTGCAGGCGCCCGCGCCGAAGGTGGACCTCTCCGGGCTTCCCCCGCCGGAGGGGGGCTTCTTCGGCCGCCACCGGGAACTGGTCCGGATTGGCGAGCATCTCCTCGCGGGGCATTGCCCGACCGTCATCACCCTCTACGGTACCGGCGGCATCGGAAAGACGGCGCTCCTGCGCCGCGCTGCCGAGCGCTTCGCCTGGAATTTCGACCGTGTCCTGGCGGTCCCGCTGGAGCCGCTCCCGACCCTGGCCGACGTCCTGGGGCGGCTGGAGAAGTTCCTGGGACTGCCGGAGGACCCGAAACTGGACCTGCAGGGACGGCAGGAACGGATGGCCAGCGCAATAGAGCGGGCGCGCATCCTCCTGGCCCTGGACAACTTTGAGACCTCCGGGGGAGGGGAGAGGTCTCGCCGCCTCCACCAGGCGCGCATCCTCCTGGCCCTGGACAACTTTGAGACCCTCACCCGGGCCGGGGATAAGGGGAACGCCGACGCGCGGGCCCTCTACCGGTTCCTGTGCAGCCTCCCTGCGCGGGGGGTGTGCTTCCTGGTCTCCAGCCGGGAGCGGACGGACCTGCCCAACGAGGAGCGAGTGGAGATATCGGGGCTGGACGACCGGGCCGGGGCGTGGCTTTTCTCGGCGTGGGTCTCGGCCCGAAAGGACGCACTGACGCAGGAGGGGATGCAGGCCCTCAACCGCCGGGTGGGTGGCCATCCGCTGGCGTTGAAGTTACTCGCCCGCCGGTTTGACCAGGAGGTTAGAACGCTGAGGGAGTTTGTGGAGCAGATGGAGGTCATCCTGCCGGAGGTGGCAGACCGGTGGGACGAGGGCCGCCGCCACGACACCCTGCGGGCCTGCTTTGAGTTCTCCCTGATGCCGCTGGCGGAGCAGGAGCCCGCGCTGGCCGAAGGCCTGGCCCGCCTAACCCTCTTCTCCGGGCCGTTTATAGACCGACTGGCCGCGCCGGTCCTCTTCGGAGCGGACCGGCTGGCGGCGGCAGAGGAGTCGGAGCCGAAGGCGCTCGTGCAGCAGGCGGCGGAGGCCCTTCGCCGCCTCTGGGATCGGGGGCTCCTGGAGCGGGAGATGGTGCCGCTGGGGGCGCGGGTGGAGGAGACCCTCTACCTCTACTCGGTCCACCCGGCGCTGGCGCCCTTTGCCCGGGCCCGGCTGGGCCCGGAGGCCCGCGCATCGGCGGAGGAGGGATTCTTCCAGGCGATGCGGGCGCTGGGCTCGCAGGCGTATTCGGAGTTTGAGAAGGGAGGAGCGGAGGCTCTGCTGGCCCGCCGCAGCATCGGCGACCTGGTTCGGGCAAGCCGGATGCGGAACGACCGGGAGGGAAGCCTCCTGCGGTTTCACACAGCCTGGTTTCTCCGGGTATTCGGCGACCTGGAGGGGGCGATGGGGCTGTATCGGGAGTCGCTGGCAATCAAGGAATCCCTGGGCGACCTGCGGGGCCAAGCGGCCACGCTGGCGATGATGGGGCAGGCCCTGCTGGCCCAGGGGCAGGACCTGGAGGGGGTGCGGACCCTGCGGCGGGCGCTGGAGATTCTGGCCGGAATGGGCGCGCGGGCAGATGCGGAGCGGGTGGCGGAAATTCTGGCCGATGTCCGACAGATGCTGGGGGAGGAGAAGCAGTGCGCTGACTGAAGTCCGCCTCTATGGGCCTTCGGCCGGAGGACGGCCTGCGCCGTCCTTTGCGCTGACTGGAAGTCAGCCTGCTTGGGCCTCTGGCTGGGTGTCGGCCTGCGCCGACAGAGGAAGTGAAGCCCGGAAATAGAATAGGCATCAACGGAGGTGGACGCCTGGCACGGAGTGCCCAGGGAGGCCGATTTCCAATCGGCGCAAGCGTCAACGGAGGTGGACGCCCGGCACGGAGTGCCCAGGGAGGCCGATTTCCAATCGGCGCAAGCGTCAACGAAGGTGGACGCCCGGCAAAGCGTCAACGGAGGTGGACGCTTGGCACGGAGTGCCCAAGAAGGCCGATTTCCAATCGGCGCAAGTCA